>CALDTX010000001.1 GCA_937923565.1 uncultured Granulosicoccaceae bacterium
TCATAAGTCACCACTTCCTGGTGCTCAATCCAACATTCTCGTTGTGGACGATCAACCTGGACTTGTCTGTAAACGGGTTCAACCCGAACAACATCGGCGAACGTTGTAAAGCGGTGCTTCAAACTTTGTTTGTGAAGTTTATTGGCCGATGCACCTGTGCTCAACACAAGGCTTAGTCCAAACAAAAGAGTGGCGCTGGTTAGTGTAGATTTGCTGTGTTTAATCATGTCTGTCTCGCTATTGTTAGTAAGCGCCGGTGTCGACGTGTAGAAACAGATTAATTTAGCGCGTCTGAACCTTTCCTGAATCGGGCAAATATTAGGCCTCAAAGCCTTAATTTACGGCAATTTAGCGCTCGAAAATGTCTAACACAACACAGTCGAGCACAGAATTTAGCCTGAAACGGCTGTTTCAGGCACCGGTAGAATTCGAATGAGTAGGCCGAACCGAGGGTTGTCTATGTAATGGAACTCAGTACTTCTCATTTTACGGCTTTGCGATAAAAGGTAGCTGCTCTGATTCTCTATATCGGTAAACACTAAGTTGGCATCAACGTGAAGAAAGCGACGCAAACGTACTTTTAAGGAACCATTGATGGTTGTTGTGGTGAGTTTGCGAGTCATTTCCGGAGTAGGCTGAGCAGAGGCGGGTATAAATTGCTTATAAGCGCTAATAGACTCTGGAATATAGACTGGCAGTGTTTGGCCAATATTGATTCTGATGGCTTTGGCTTCCTTGTTATCCAGGCCGGGTTGGCGCCAGGCAAAATGTTTTAACAATCGATAATCACCTGATGCACGAATTTTTTCAACAGCCTCTGTAAGACTTAAGTTATCGCTTATCAAAGAGAAGCCAGCCTCGGCGGCTTTGTCACTGTTTAACCCAAGGGCTGATCCGGCGCGTGGGAAGTACAGTTTTGAAGAACCAGTTGACTTATCACCACGCATATTTTCGAACACAACAACTTCTATGGTGTAGTCGAGTGCTAACGCTGATGTGTTAATAAGCATTAAGCACAGCAACGCCATAGCGCCAAGCGTACGTGGGTAGTTTCGAATGCTATAACGGATCATGTTGTTCCCGCAGTTTTGATAGTTAGTGTCAGGCAGTTGCTTTGGCGGCGAGTTTATCCAATAGCTTGTCGATAAAATCGCTGATTGCTTCGATTGAATCAAATGACTGTATAATTCTCAGCACTTCTTTGCCGTCGAATTTATACACAGCAGATTGCTTTTGAATGAGCTCGATAAGCACCATATGGTCAATATTGGGTTTTGCGCCAAATTTTAATCGACCACCTTGCGTATTCATTTCCAGTCGGTCGATGCCAAGCTTACTACAACGCAGTTTCAGGCGTATTACCTCGAACAGGTTGTTAGTTTGGTCTGGCAAGAGGCCGAAGCGGTCTATAAGCTCAATTTTAAGCTCCCGCAGCGCCTCGTTGTCTTTTGCTGCTGCGATGCGTTTGTACAGTATCAGTCGTTGATGGACATCGGGCACGTAGTCTGAGGGTAGCAGTGCTGGTGCGCCCAAATCGACTTCCGTGCCGTGCGCTAGTGGCGCATCGTAGTCGGGCAGTTGCCCTGATTTCAGTGCTTGCACGGCCCGTTCAAGCAGTTCGGAATAAAGCGTAAACCCGATTTCCTGAATTTGCCCACTTTGACCTTCCCCGAGTAATTCTCCAGCGCCACGGATTTCTAAATCGTGGGTGGCCAGTGTAAAGCCCACACCAAGCTCTTCCAATGATTCGATCGCAGTTAAACGTTTTTCAGCGTCGGAGCTCATTGCGCCTTTAGGCGGTGTAATAAGGTAGGCATAAGCGCGGTGATGAGAGCGACCTACACGCCCGCGTAGCTGGTGTAATTGTGCTAAGCCCAGCTTGTCGGCACGGTTAATAATAATCGTGTTGGCACTGGGTACATCGATACCACTTTCAATGATTGTGGTGCTTACCAATATGTTGAAACGCTGGTGGTAGAAGTCCACCATGGCTTGTTCAAGTTCAGACTCGCGCATTTGTCCGTGCGCAAATCGTACTTTTGCACCGGGTACAATTTCTTCAAGGGTTCGGGTGATGCGTTCAATTGTACTGACTTCATTGTGCAAGAAATAGATTTGCCCACCACGGTTAAGTTCACGTTCGCAGGCTTCGCGAATTTGCACATCGGACCATTCTCCAACAAACGTTTTGATGGCGTGCCGGTGCTGGGGTGGCGTGGCAATAATCGATAAATCACGCATACCGGCTAAACCCATGTTCAGCGTTCTTGGTATTGGGGTAGCGGTTAATGTAACGATGTCTACTTCTGAGCGCAGGGCTTTCATGTGTTCTTTGTGGCGCACACCAAAGCGGTGTTCTTCATCGATAATCACAAGCCCCAGATTATGGTACTTCACATCTTTTTGAAGTAGCTTATGCGTACCGATTATGATGTCAACACCGCCTGTGGCCAAGCGTGCCAGTATGGCTTTTTGATCTTTAGCGCTAATGAATCTGGACAACGATTCCACCTGCACCGGCCAGTCGGCAAACCGATCCAAAAAGTTTTGATGATGCTGCTGCGCAAGCAGGGTGGTTGGCACTAACACCGCCACCTGTTTGCCCGCATCCACAGCAACAAAAGCTGCGCGCATGGCTACTTCGGTTTTTCCAAAACCAACATCGCCACACACCACTCGATCGGTCGGTTGTGACGATCTTAGATCTTCAACAACGGCGTTGATCGCACTGGCCTGATCCGGCGTTTCTTCGAAAGGAAAGTTCGCAGCAAACGCTGAATAGTTGTCTGAACTTGCAGGAAAAGCAAAGCCTTTTCTGGCAGCACGTCTGGCGTGAATTTCAAGTAGTTCAGCGGCAACGTCGTAGGCTTTTTCGGCCGCTTTACGTTTTGCTTTTTGCCAGGTATCGCTGCCGAGCTTGTGCATCGGCGCTGACTCTTCACTGGTACCTGTGTAACGCGAAATCAATTGTAGCGATGAAACTGGCACATAGAGTTTGTCTTCACCAGCGTAATGGATGGTGACATATTCGTTCTCAATGCCGCCCACATCCAAACTGGTTAAACCCTGGTAACGCCCCACACCATGATCAATATGCACCACCGGTGCGCCAATGCTCAGATCGGTTAAGTTGGCAATGATGGCATCGGAGTCGCGTGTTGGTCTGCGGCGTTCGCGGTTTTTAACCCGCTTGGCACCCAACTGCGACTCAGTAATAACAGCCACAGCCGATGCTGCAGATTTACTGTTGGGTACCAACAACCCTCTATCGAGAGAACTGGTGGTTAAGCAAAGCTTTCGATCAGTGTTGAGAAAGTCGGCCCAACCATCTACCGTTTGAGGCGTTAGCTGGTTACCCACCAATTGATCCAATAACACTTCACGGCGGCCGGTGGATTCAGCCACAAATAAAATTTTACCGTCAAAGCCTGCAACGAATTGCTTTAAAGCGCCCATCGGGTTTTCGTTACGGGCTTCGATCGGATAAAGCCCCGGCGCTTGAACATCGAAGTTAACACTGTTTTTGCCGGTTTTCTCTATTTCGAAACGCTGCGTGTTGATGTTGTGATATTGCTTTAGATTTTGTTGTAAATCGGCAGGCGTTAGAAATATTTCATCGGGTGCAAGGATTGGACGTTCGACATCATGCCTACGTTGTTCATAACGCGATTCAGTGGATTCCCAAAAGGGTTCCAGATTATCTAAGGCATGATCAACGTGAATAAAGTGGGTATCGGCTGGCAGGTAGTCGAACAACGTTGCCATCTTTTCGAAAAACAGCGGCAAATAATATTCGATACCCGACGGTGCACGACCGTTACTGACGTCTTCATAGAGTTGACAGTTTTTACTTTCAGCGGCAAACGCGTTTCTGAATTGGCGTCGGAATAGGGCAATACCGCTTTCGTTAAGTGGAAATTCATGTGCCGGCAGCAGTTCGATGCGCTCAGCTTTGTTTAAGCCGCGTTGCGTGTCCGGATCGAAGGTACGAATGGTTTCAATTTCTTCGTCGAAGAACTCAACCCGAAACGGCAAATGACTGCTCATCGGGAATAAATCCAGAATAGAGCCACGAACCGCGAATTCGCCATGCGTTTCTACTTGCGAAACCAGCTTGTAACCTGCGTCGATTAAACGCTCTCTAAATTGTTCAATAGGCAGCAATTCACCTTGGCTGATGATTAAGGCATGCTGTTGTAGAAATTCCTGAGGCGGCAGCCGTTGCAGTAGCGCAGGGGCTGTGAGTAATAAGATGCCTTTTTTTAGATTGGGTAAGGCATAAAGCGAGCGAATACGCTGCGAGATAATGTCTTGGTGGGGCGATACACGGTCGTAAGTCAGTGTTTCCCAATCGTTAAATGTGTGCAATTCGACGCAGCCATCGGCGAAGAACGACAATTCGGCTTCCAATTGCAGCAATTCTGGCGTGTTTGCAGCCACCACAACCACCAACGATTGCGCCTGAGCCGCATATTCCACCAAAGCCAAGGAACCGGCAGACCCATAAAGCTGGCCCCATAGCACTTGGTTGGCGCTTGTAGTGGGCAGCACCGGCTGGGTTGTATTTGTTGAAGCCATGAGTAACGAGCAGAATTAAAGGAGGTGATAGCCGCGCTAATTGTCCCATATTTCCTATACTGTTAGGTAATCGGTTGAAACGTCGGGTGAGCCTATTTTCCAGGCCGTCAGCAACGACGCGCGAACCATTTTCACTTGTGTGGTCTATTTACCTAGGCATTGTCCAAAAACGCATCATGTTTCAACCATATCCTTTGTTCGTCGGGCTGCGCTACACGCGCGCTAAACGGCGCAACCACTTTATTTCCTTCATTTCGTTGGTGTCGATACTGGGCATTGCGCTGGGCGTTACCGCTCTGATAACCGTTACATCGGTGATGAGTGGTTTTGAAAAGGAAATGCGTCAAAGAATCGTAGGTGCATCAAGCCATGCAACCGTTACCGCCTTTGGTGATCCCATGCTTGAGTGGCAATCCATCGTCGATAAAACTGTTCAGCACCCGGAGGTCATAGGGGCTGCACCTTATGTTGAAGGTCAGGTCATGCTGGTGGCCGGTGGCCGTTCCACAGGTGCGTTGGTTCGAGGTATTGAGCCCGAACTGGAAAGTGATGTCTCCGATATTGCGGAAAAGCTTGAGTTTACTGAAAGCCTAGACGTTGCGTTGCAGCCGGGCGAATTTGGTGTCATTTTAGGTGCCGACCTAGCCGTCTATTTAGGGTTGGTACCGGGCGATAAAGTCATGGTGATAACGCCGGAAGCCAGCGTTACTCCGGTAGGTTTTGTGCCTCGATTAAAGCGTTTTACCGTCACAGGCGTATTTCGCTTTGGCATGTTTCAGTTTGATCGTAATCTGGCGATTATGCATGCGGCCGATAGCGCCAAACTATTAAAGATGGGTGACGGTTACTCAGGCGTTAGGCTCAAACTCTCCGACACAGGCCGTGCGCCCATTGTGGCGAATGAGCTCAAAGAGCAAGTTGGTTTTAATTACTACGTAAGCGATTGGACTCGTCAGAATGCTAACTATTTTCTGGCGGTGAAAATGGAAAAAACCATGATGTTTATCATTCTTTCCATGATCGTGGCCGTAGCTGCATTTAATATCGTATCAACGCTTGTCATGATGGTGCAGGATAAACAAGCCGACATTGCCATACTGCGTACACAGGGTGCGCCACCCAAAAGCATCATGTTTATGTTTTTGGTGCAAGGCACTTTGATCGGCGTGCTCGGCACATTTTTTGGTGTTATTGCAGGTGTGGCTTTGGCGAGCAATATCGATGTCGTTGTGCCTTTTATCGAGCGTTTTACTGGCCCTGTTTTAAACCCGGAGGTTTATTACATCGATAAAATGCCTTCTGATTTGCAAATGGCGACGGTGGTAAAAGTGGCTATTATGTCTTTCTCTTTATCGGTATTAGCCACACTATACCCAGCGTATCGTGCGGCTAAAACAGACCCAGCCAGCGCATTGGCCTACGAGTAATCGCTTTGGAAAATTTACAAAATCAAGCAGTACCTGTGCTGCATGCTCAAAACGTTAGCATGCGCTATGAGCAGGGTGATCTCAGTGTCGATGTGCTCAGTAACTTATCGCTAACTATTGATGCCGGAGAGCGAGTTGCCATTGTGGGTTCATCTGGAAGCGGTAAAAGTACGTTGTTGCATTTGTTAGGTGGGTTGGCTTCACCAACCGCTGGCACCGTTTTACTTGGTGGGCAAAATATTCATCAGTTGAATCAAGCGCAGCGTGGGCAGTTACGCAATCAACAGATCGGTTTTGTTTATCAGTTTCATCATCTATTGCCCGAGTTTACTGCCTTAGAAAATGTGTCTATGCCATTGCTAATTGGTAAGTCATCCGTAAAAAATGCAACAGAACGCGCCACCGAGTTGTTGCAACGGGTTGGGCTAGGTGAGCGTTTGAAGCATAAACCTGCTGAATTATCCGGTGGTGAAAGACAACGCGCTGCTATTGCTCGAGCTTTGGTCACCCACCCGCCATTAGTCTTGGCAGATGAACCCACCGGTAACCTTGATGAGGCAACTGCCGACAAAGTCTATGAACTTATGTTGGAGCTTAATCAGGAGATAAATACCAGCTTTTTACTGGTTACGCACGATACCCGATTGGCCAGCAGAATGGACCGGGTTTTACATCTGACACAGGGCAGACTAAGCGATAACAGGCCTGCGTGAACTTAAGCAAGCGCTCAAGCCACTGAACGACGACGCCAACGCTTTACGGCAATGTAGCGCCACAGTATCTGTGTAAATGCATAGCCTATAACAGCAAATAAACTGCCACAAAAAATACTACCGGCAACGATCGCAGGCCAGGCACTTGCTGCACCTGAAAGAAGCCCTGTAATCGTAAACACCATTGGCTCATTACCACCTGACAACCCGAACAGGGTTGACCCCACATACCACGCAGCATAGAGTAGCGGCGGGGTAGTTAATGGATTACTAAACCACACCATAATCACGGAGACAGGCACATGGACGCGCAACGCTGCAGCCAACACGGCTGCAAGCAGCATTTGCAAGGGCACAGGAAGCCACGCAACAAACAACCCCACCGCTACAGCGCCTGCAACCGAACGTCTGTTCAAATGCCACAGCATTGGCTCTGCCAGCGTCCGCTGCAGCCACGTATGCTGTTCGGTCAATGCACAATCTGGCAGCAAGCCCAATTGTTTTTGCATTTGTGTGCGGTTCGGCAATCGATCCCGCAACCATCGTTGGGGCATGGCGGTTTTGGCAATCCTGAAAAGAGTTGTCTATGTGTTGTTAACGTCGCTTTTACGCTCTCATTGAGCCTAAAAAGTGCCAAACGGTCGCGCAAATAGTAGCTTGCCTGTGCGCATTTTTTCGTTATCGTTTGCTTTGGGGATAATGTGGGTGCTGTTGACACCGCCCCAAGCGGATAGTTTGACGCTACCACTCGCCTGCCTGATGCTGCTGCTGCTTTACTGCTCGGGTGCCACAATACGTTGTTTTTCTGTTGGTTTTTTACTGGGCTTCAGCGTTACCAGCGTGCAGTTTCATACCCAGTTAGCCGCGCAAATACCCTCTTGGCTAAAAGGTGAAAATCTGCAAGTCGTCGGGCAGGTTGTTGGTGTACCAAAGCATGACGAGCGTCACACAAACTTTACGTTCATTATCGAAGAACTGACACTTGAAAATAAAGCCGCGATGTCGGCCAGCCAGCGGCAAACACTGGCGCAACTGCAAACTGCGCGGGTTAAGCTCAGTTGGTACTCGTTCCAAGGGCTTTCGCTTAAGTCTGGTGAACGTTGGCAATTCAGTGTGCGCCTAAAACCACCTAACAGCTTGGGTAATCCGGGCTCGTTCGATTATGCCCGCTGGCTTTTTCAACAGCGTATTCAAGGGACCGGCTACGTTAAAAACACAGATTTTGCCAAGCGCTTAAATACGGCAACATGGTCGCTCGATGCCTTTAGGTTGTCATCAGCCCAAAAGCTTGCCAAGCTCGAATCCGCTGACGATAAAGTCGCTTTAGTGCAGGGTTTAAGTGTTGGGCTATCACACCAAATAGATGAACCCACCTGGGCGCTGTTAAGGCAATCGGGTACGGCGCATTTATTAGCCATTTCCGGATTGCACATTGGCTTGGTGATGGCCGGAACCTACAGCATGGTGTTAATTATGTTGCGCTTGCTGCGGGTACCTCCAATGCGTTTTGACAGGCCTACCATCGCCGCAATGGTTGGTTTAAGTATGGCCGTTATTTATGCCGCATTAGCTGGCTTTAGTTTGCCCACACAGCGTGCCTTATTGATGTTGGCCGTTGCAACCGTTTCTATTATTCTGCGACTGCACTGGCCTGCAACAACGGCTTTGCTGTTTGCGTTGTTAACGGTATTAATCATTGATGCGTTTAGTGTGCTCTCGGCTGGCTTTTGGTTGTCGTTTGGCACGGTTGCTATGCTGTGTTATTTGCATGTTGGGCGAATTAACCGTCGGCGATTTCTTGTGCAAGCTTTGTCGTCGCATTTAAAGCTGGGATTTATTTTACTGCCAGCCAGTGTTTGGTTCTTTAACCAAGGCGCTTTAGTGGCACCACTGGCTAATGCGGTCGCTGTACCAGTCGTTGCCATGGCTGTAGTACCGTTGAGTTTGCTCTGTTTAGCAACGGCATTTTTTAGCCCGGCACTGGCCAATGTGTTTTTAGTAGCTGCACAAACTCTATTGCATTGGCTATTGGTGTTCCTTGAAATGTTACTGAACATCCCTTGGGCTCAACTTGCCTTATACGTGCCAAGCGCGCCGGTATTGGTGTGCTTGTGTGCAGCATTACTGTTGTTATTTGCACCCAAAGGAACCCGCTTGCGTTGGCTTTCTGTGCCTTTGTTTGCGCCTTTTCTGGTGGCCAACTTAGTGGGCAATAAAATAGTCGGATTGGAAGTGCATACACTGGATGTCGGGCAGGGTTTGGCAGTTGTTATTTTTACACCGAATCGCACGTTGTTATATGACACAGGTGTCAAGCTAACCGAACAAAGCTCAATGTACACACGCGTTATTGCGCCTTTTTTACAGGCTAAAGGGCGGCGCCATATCGACACCATTATTATTTCGCACAGCGATAACGATCATGCGGGTGGGTTAGAACATGCGTTAAGCCAAAATAATGACGCATCTGTTTATGCCAGCGATCTATCACAACTGCCAGTCAGCTCAGGTACTGAATGTCGGGCAGGGCAAACCTGGCAATGGGATGATGTTCACTTTTCGTTTTTGCATCCGGCCAAAGGTGACTTCGGCGATAAGAACGATCAATCCTGTGTGTTGCTTATCCATTACGGACGCACTCGCGTTTTGCTAACGGGCGATATCGAATTACGTGGGGAAACGAAAATGCTTCAACGGTTAACAGAGTTACCTGTTAACTTGCTTTTGGCACCTCATCACGGCAGTAGTTCGTCGTCATCAACGGCTTTTTTAGAAAAAATTCGTCCTGAACACGTTATTTTTGCCGCAGGCCATGCGAATAAGTTTGGTTTTCCTCACGAGCAAGTTCAAATGCGCTATAAGTTAAACGGTAGCATTGCATATGTCACAGGGTCTATGGGTGCGATCAGCTTTAGCTTCGATCAATCGGGCGTGCGAAAGCCGCCATGGCATTTTTGGCAAAAGCACCGTCGGTTTTGGCGTAAAGACGAACTACCCAAATAAGACCAGCATTAAAATTGTTGTTTTTTTGCGCAAAGTAAAGTGAACCTTAAGGGCGAATAACGTGTTTGAAATAGTAAGTGCGGGCGGCTTGTTGATGCTGCCAATTATCATTTGTTCCATCATCGCCATGGCGATTGTTGTTGAACGCTTTATTAAGTTGCGCGAAGAAAAAGTGCTGCCAACGAATTTGGTTGCCGATGTGTGGCGAATGGCGAGTACCAAGCAGTTGACCGACGAAAAGGTCAGAGAAATTCAGCAGGGGTCTCCATTGGGGCGCATTTTGGCGGCGGGCCTGCTTTCGCGTGCTAACGACCGTGATTCAATGAAAGCGTCTATTGAAGAGGTGGGTGGGCATGTTGCACACGAGCTGGAACGGTATTTAAACGCGTTGGGTACCATCGCTGCTATAACGCCGCTGCTGGGTTTGTTGGGCACCGTGGTAGGGATGATCAAAGTGTTTACCAACATCATGACAGTCGGCGTAGGTAATCCGGCGCAGCTAGCCGGTGGTATTTCGCAAGCATTGATCACCACAGCAGGCGGCTTAATGGTCGCCATACCGGCACTCATGTTCTATCGCTATTTTCGTGGCAAAGTAGACGGTCTGGTTGTAGACATGGAAAAAGAATCGTTGAAGCTTGTTGACGTACTGCAAAAACGTCAGGCAAAGGCGAGGATGACTAAATGAGATTTAAGCGAAAGCCGCGCGAAGAGCTTGAACTTAATCTAACACCGCTCATCGACGTTGTTTTTCTTCTGTTGATTTTCTTCATGGTTTCCACAACATTCCAAAAAGAGTCGCAAATTTCCTTGCAACTGCCACGAGCCAGTGAAGATCCTGCGGAAGCCGCACCTGAAACGCTGGAAATTGTGATCAATGCAGCCGGTAAGTTCTATGTGAATGATCAAGAATTAGTCAAAACGGATGTGGCTTCCATTCAAAAGGCGTTGAACCGGCTAACCGAAGGCAATCGACAAATTCCGTTAACCATTCGGGCGGATGCTCAAACGCCTCACCAGGCGGTTGTTACGGCAATGGATGCTGCAGGCCAGTTAGGGATGCTAAGAATGTCCATAGCCACCTCGCATAGCCCCAAATAAATAGCCATAATCACGCAGATGCCGTTAAACTGACGGCATCGATTTTCATCCGCTACAGCGTACTGTTTGGCCCCCCATGAAAGGCACTCCCTCAACTCAGCCGACGGCAACGGAAACGTACAGGCGGCTGCTGGGTTACGTCGTTCCCTTTAAGCGCCAGTTCATCATTGCCATCGCTGGCATGATCGGCTACGCGATTACCGAAGCAGGTTTTGCAGCGCTGATGAAGCCGCTGCTCGACGGTAGTTTTGTAGAGCAAGACAGCGTTGCCATTCTGTATGTACCCATTGCGATCATTCTCATTTTCATTGTGCGGGGTGTTGCCGGGTTTGTGTCTACCTATTACATGTCGTGGATAGGTTGGAGTGTGATCAAACAGCTGCGTAAAGATGTGTTTGAAAAGTATTTAAGCCTGCCAACCGGTTTCTACGACAACGCCTCCTCAGGAGAGCTGATTTCCCGCATTACATTCAATAGCCAAAAGGTTGCACATGCAGCCAGTACAACGCTTACGATTGTAGTGCGCGACTCACTAAGCGCCATTGGCTTGTTAGCGCTTATGTTCTACCAGAGCTGGCAACTGTCGCTTTGCTTTTTAGTGATCGGCCCGATCATTGGTGTGATTGTTGGCAGAGTCAGTAAACAGTTCAGGGCAATCAGTCGGCATATTCAAGGCTCAATGGGCGATGTAAGCCATGTTATTCAAGAGGCTATTGACGGTCATAAAGTCATTAAAATTTTCGGTGGTCAACTCGTTGAAGAGAATCAGTTCGAGTTGGTTAATGAGAAAAACCGGCACTTTAATATGAAAGAGACTGCCGTCAGAGCGCTTAATGTGCCTGTTATTCAGTTTCTTGTAGCAGTTGCCTTAGCGGTTATCGTTTACGTTGCATCCAGCGGTATCTTGGCGGAAAGAATGTCTGTGGGCCAATTTATGTCGTTTGTAACGGCAATGTTATTGCTTTTCCAGCCGCTACGCCGGTTAACCTCGCTTAATCATCAAATTCAAAATGGGATAGCAGCAGGTGAGAGCCTGTTCGAAACACTCGACTTAGAATCAGAGAAAGATCGCGGTACATTGAGCATCGATGAGCCGGTTCGCAGTATTGAATATAAGTCGATTGCGTTAAAGTACACTGCCGATAAACCCAAGGTATTAACTGACGTAAATTTAGAGATTAACGCCGGTGAAACCATTGCCTTTGTGGGCGAGTCTGGAAGCGGCAAAACCTCTTTGGTTAACTTGTTACCGCGTTTGTATGAAGCCGATGCCGGCAGCATTTTAATTAACGGACAAGACATCCGTACCTTAAGTTTAGTGTCGTTAAGAAAGCTGATTACCTATGTGGGGCAGGATGTTATGCTGTTCAACGACACCATAGCCAATAACATCACCTACGGTTGTGACGATAACGTCGATGAAGCCACACTGTTGGCCGCGTGCACAGCAGCACATGCCCACGACTTCATTAAAGATCTCCCGGATCAGTACGATACCTTGGCAGGTGAGAATGGCGTCAAGCTCTCAGGCGGGCAACGACAGCGCGTTGCTATTGCCAGGGCGTTGCTTAAAGATGCGCCGATATTGATTCTTGATGAAGCCACATCGGCGCTGGATACTGAATCTGAAAGAAAGGTTCAGGAAGGTCTGGACAATCTTATGCAATCAAGAACTACATTGGTTGTGGCTCATCGCTTATCAACCATAGAAAATGCCGATCGCATTGTGGTGATGGACCAAGGGCGCATTGTTGAAACCGGCAGCCATAAAAGTTTAATAGAGAAAAAAGCGCATTATCATCGACTGCATCAACTGCAGTTTAACTAATAGTCGCAATGCAGCACTGGCAATACAAATCGTGGAAAGCAATTATCCTGTTGCCTTTGTCTTACCTGTTTGGTTTGTTGGTTTTCATCCGAAAACTGGGCTACCGGTTAGGTTTATTGCGTTCTTCGAGCAGTGCGTTACCCGTAGTTGTTGTTGGTAATATCTCGGTGGGTGGAACGGGCAAAACACCATTGGTGGGCATGCTGTGCGAGCAGCTGGCAGCGCAAGGTATTACACCTGGCATAGTCAGTCGTGGTTATGGCGGCACGCCACAGGCAGAACCGGTACTGGTTACACAGCGTAGTGATGCGTCGGCAATAGGTGATGAACCCAAACTGCTACACCGTGATACCGGTGTGGATGTGTGTGTTTGCACGAACAGAGTTGATGCTGTTAAATATCTCGCCGAAAACACTGCCTGTAAGGTAGTACTCAGCGATGATGGATTACAACACTATGCAATGCAGCGCCAACTTGAAATTGCTGTGATCGATGGGCAGCGTGGTGTTGGCAATGGTTTCCTTTTACCCGCCGGTGCATTACGAGAGCCAATAAGCCGATTGTTAAGCGTGGATCTCATTGCTGTGCAAATAGCGCAAGGCGATAGTTTTACCAATCAGATTACCGACATTCCCGGTTTACAAGCGTTGCATCAAAAGCCTTTGCCACCGATAGGGGGTTTCCATTTGGCTTTGTCTGAGGCCATTAATTTATCGGATCAAAGCAAGCATAGTCTGAGTAATTTTAAGGGTCGCACAGTACACGCAGTTGCTGGCATTGGCAATCCAACACGTTTTTTCAATAGCCTGAAGGTTCATGGAATCACCGTGGTAGAACATGCGTTAGCCGATCATCACAGCTATAAACCCGTCGATATTGCGTTTAACGACGAATTACCCGTATTGGTTACGTCAAAAGATGCAGTGAAGGTACAGGCATTGCAAACAGATTTAAGCCGAGTATTTGAAGTGACGGTGAGTGCTAAACCAAACGAACAGTTGCAGCAAGCACTGGCTCGTTTGTTTTTAGAGACATAAATTTTCAACCTTAACAATAATTGCAACGTTATGGATACGCCGAACTACCGCATCGTTATTCCAGCCCGCTATAACTCCAGCCGATTTCCAGGTAAGCCATTACATTTGCTCAATGGCAAAGCGATGATTCTACATGTGGTAGAACGTGCGCAAGAATCTTCGGCTACCGATGTAGTTGTTGCCACCGATGATCAAAGAATTCAAGCTGTGTGTGAGGCTGAAGGCGTGCACACCGAAATGACAAAAGTAGAGCATGCCAGTGGCACCGACAGAATAGCAGAGGTTGCAGCGCGATTGAATTGGCCGGGCGACGACATTGTGGTTGGCTTACAAGGTGATGAACCTGCCACGCCAGCTCATCATCTGGATTTGCTTGCTGCTAACCTATTCAGTTATCCGCATGCTGATATGGCAACGTTGTGTACCGCCATTACAGATCAAAAAGACTACCAGAACCCGCATCGGGTTAAAGTGGTTCGTAGTGCCTCGAATATGGCTTTGTATTTTAGTCGTGCATCGATACCCGCAAGGCGCGATGCATTAGCTGATGCTAGTTATCCGAAGTCGTATTTACACATTGGCTTATACGCTTATCGTTGTAACTTCTTACAGCGTTATATTGAAATGGACAACTGCCTTCTGGAAACAGAAGAACAGCTAGAGCAGTTACGCGTGCTGTACCATGGTGGCTCGATCCATGTGGGTGAAATAGAACAAGCCCCTGCACATGGCGTGGATCAAATAGAAGATGTTACCGCGGTGGAGCAGGCGTTAAAGGCGCATCGCAGTTCATAAAATATAATCAGGAGTTCATACCGTGTCTAAAGATATTGCGAACCGTCAGTGGGAAATAGAACAGCAAGAAGGCTTGTTTAAAGGTTTTTACAGAATAGATAAGGTCTTGTTCAAACACGGGCTATTCAACGGCGGTATGTCTGAACTCATGGACAGAGAGCTTTTCTTGCGCGGAAATGTTGTAGGCGTTTTGCCTTACGACCCAAACACCGATCAAATTGTGTTGGTCGAACAATTTAGAATTGGTGCTATCAATCAAACGCCGAATCCCTGGTTGCTGGAAGTGATTGCCGGCATGATAGAGCCAAACGAAATACCGGAAAATGTGGCAAAAAGAGAATCGTTTGAAGAGGCTGGCTTGGAACTGAACAGTGTTGAGCTTATTGGAAGTTACCTGGCGAGTCCTGGCTCAACAACCGAGGAAGTGTACTTGTACTACGCCGAAACCGATTTAACCAACGTTGGCGGTTTGTATGGCCTTGAAGAAGAGGGCGAAGATATTCGGGTGCACGTTGTCAGTGCCGATGATGCGATACGCATGCTTGAAGACGGTACCATCAAAAATGCTATCAGTATTATTGCGTTACAGTGGTTTCGGCACCAGCGACTGCTTAAGAAGTAACGGTGTGTTTAACTACTCAGTGTGTTTAACTACTCAGCTCGTTTCACCGTTGGGTCTATAGAGTCCCATGGCTGGGCTGAACTAGCATTCACCAACATCTGTGGCTCAAAAAGGGCTGGGTTATCAAGCGTAGCTGCATGGAACACAAGCATGCCAGGCATCGCTGATGTGGTTTTATACATTGGGTTGCCGCAGGTGCCACAGAAGGCAGCGATAACATCATTTCCACTATCAGCCGTTAATCCATAAGACTTCACGTTTCCTTTTATTGTTGTGTTTTTGGCTTCAATCGCGAATTGTGCCGAGTGCCCCGTGCCCGTTATTCGTTGGCACTGACGGCACTGGCAAAACAGACTGAATTTGGGCTTAGCTGTACTGCCGTACGAGATCTCACCACATGAGCAACGTCCGGAAAATTTATCGGTCATTGGTATTTCCTTGGTATGGAATAATTCAATATGAAATTATGAGTCGTCATACTTTATCGTATAGTGCATGGAAGTTCGAGTAATGACTAAATTTCTGTTTGCTTTACTGCCGGAATTGAATACTGTGTAAGTTTGTCATGAGTATTAGAAGTTTATCGTGAGTATCACATGAATAAATCCAGACAACGAGAAGTCATCCAACTAATCACAGAGGCCATCCAAGGTTTACCCGCTATCCGTGCTTTGTTCCTCAGCGGTAGCTTCGGAACCGGTATGGCCGATGAATACAGCGATATAGATTTTGTGTTGGTCGCAAACGAGGGTGCATCGGATGCCGTTGCCGAGGTTTGGCGCGAGGCAGTTAGCAACACTGGCGATATTGTCCTATGGTGGGACCGCACAACCACCCCATTTTTAATTAACGCGATCACTGAAGATTGGTCACGTACCGACGTCACTATTCTTAAACCTGATCAGTTAGGATCACAAACACAAAGCGAGTTGGAACCTCTATTTGACCACGACAATCTCTTTGAAGGCTTAGCAAAGGCTGCGCAGAAATCAGAGCCCAACCTAAAGAAGTTCAAACACGAGGTAGAAAACTTCATTAGGGTACTGGGTCTTTTACACCTTGCCGCAGGGCGCAAGGAATACATTAATGGTGTGATGGGTGTTTTCCTTCTACGTAGGCATCTGATTGACCTGCTGATTGAAGAAACAGATGCGCCTAATCGCGGTGGCGTTTTGCATCTTAACCGACTCATAACAGCGGAACAAAAGGATCTACTGACGTCTTTGCCACCTGCTACGCCAAATCGAGATGCAATGATTTCTGCCCACCTTGCTTATGCTAAAGCATACCTACCGCGTGCTCGACAAAGGGCCGCCCGCTTGGGAATGGCGTGGCCTGAACGCTTTGAAGCAGCTACCTGGATGCGGCTAGATGAAGCCCTGTCGATTCAGCGGCCTTATCACTAAAGTGCTCACTGCTTCGTTGCTATCCACCAAATATTGCCCGTAGGATCTTTTACACCTGCCATACGGTCACCGTGGGGGCGAGTGTTAGGTGCAATAAACGAGTAAGGCTTGTCATGCTTATTTGGTTGTTGATGCTAATCAAAGTGCCGACACACTGGCAATGACACTTTCAATCATTTCGGATTTAGCTTTCTTGCTTAATTTAATCAGTGGATCACCCGTTACCGCAAATGAGCCAATCGCAATATAGTTAAAGTCGAGTGATTTAAGCATCTGCATGGTATCCAACATAACAGGCGCGTTCTTTTTTGACACCCAAACTCGCCATTCGTTTTCGACGGGAACAATGGTATCGCCAATGAATAGAATCTTATTTCTGCCCGAACGCCAAAGGTAAGAGAGTGCGCCAGCCGTGTGTCCGGGTGTGGGTATCGCTTCTAAATCTTTGTATAAGTGGTGTTGTTCAAACTCAATGATATTGTCGATGGTAACCGATTTTTTTTTGGCAACTTTTGCTTCCTCTTGGCTGCAACACAGAGGTGCTTTAAATTGTTTGGCGGCGGCTGAATTGGTTTTTGCCTGATGCCTGTCGCCGATATAAACACCAACAATTGGCCCCAGTTTTTCGATTTCTTTATAGTATTCAGAGAGCCCATTGCCATTGCCGAACAATAGATTGCCTTCCGGACGAACCGCTAGAAAACTTGGTGCCACCGGACTGCTGTTATCGCTGGGGACTAAGGTGTATAAATTGGGGATTGACTCTTCCATAGTATAAAGTCTCCATCGCGTCGGAGATCCAATGCTAACATCGCCAGCGTTTGGATTGTCAATGGATTCTTAATGGGGACGTGAGTGTTGTCTTATTTGAACTGGATTATCGAGGCCTTTCACAACCTTATTTGAGTCTGATATTAGTGTTTTAGGGTAGTCAGGCAGCTCGCTGTTTACCAACTTCGTATCGCTTGTTAAAACGTTTCAGCTTGTTTTCCATCAATCTGTTGGGTCTGATAACGTCTTCCACATAGCCAAACTCTTCATCGATTTCGTTGCGTTTTTCCAACACATTGTTACCGTCGCTGCGTTGGAGTGTTTCTATCCAACCACGCTGGAACTTGTAAAGCGCTACAGAGCTAATAACCGCTCCTACTGTGACCAGTCCATACATCGCGAGCAATTCACCAAATTGAAACCTGCCCAGTGGTGTCGATGTGCCGATAAACGCAGCCATTAACCAATGGCTTGAGCTGATGCCGCCTAATGCGGATGTAAACAGAATCAAGTTTGTGCTGATTCTTTTTTCTGAAAAAATGGCTGGCATAGCGATGTAATGGATAAGCAAACCATTGAGCGACAGTACAGCAACGCAAATCAACTTAACCATCAGCTTCGAATTGGCAAACAGAAGTTCAACCGCAAACCCTGTGTCGATATAAATGATGGCCAAACCACTGACCCACAAGCCCATCAGCAGCTTAGCCAGTAGAGCCGCTTTGTGTTGCAGCGCTGACTTTTCGAAGCTACCCGTAACAATTCGGTAGTCGGCCACGAGCACTTGTGCAAGCGCAAAAACAACGATGATCAGATGCGCATAAAGCAACATCATTCTCACCCATTCTTGTGCCCCAATTTGCATCTTTGTACCTTTGCCAGATTTTTGGAAATGATTCTCTGTTGGTTGTATCGACCGCGTGATATGTCAAATGTGGGTTGTCGGTTTTTTTGAAGCGCTAATTTAGACTTAGCGCTCATTATTGATAGGGTGGGTAATTGCAAACTGGTTCGAAACATAACTAACTTCTCGTTTTGAAAAGATGGATGTGCACGAATTTTTGTTGCGTTCAGGCTCCCGTAACTTAAGCATCGCTGACCGCTTCTAAGAGAAGGGTTTTATCCTCAAGCTGACAGGCCCACCTTAAAAGCATCAATCCGGTAATGAGCGAAGAGTTCTATACTGGCGTTAGTTGTGTTGGCGCTCTAAAAACGGCAATAGTTGAGGTGACAAAATAATTTCCTCAAACCCCTTGAAGCTCTAGCTACTAGAGGTATTAAGATACAGTTTCAAAAATTTAAAGTGGGAACTATGATGGAGCAGGCAACCAGTAAAAGCGTATCTGCATGCGGATCGTGCTGTGGTCATTCGGCAGGATCAGCCTCTCACGATTCAGCCCATTCAGAGATTGGTGCTGATATCGTTGGAAGCCGCCGATTCGCTGTCAGTGGACTCGATTGCATTGAGGAGGTGCGCATTCTGCGACGCGCTGTCGGGCCGCTTGTTGGAGGCGATGAAGGACTGGCCTTTGATCCCATCAATGGACGTATGAGCGTACTGGTGCCGCACGCTGAAGCCTCCGATAAAGCCATTGTGTCAGCGGTGGC
>CALDTX010000002.1 GCA_937923565.1 uncultured Granulosicoccaceae bacterium
AACAAAATATGCAAGCCGTGGTTAGGATTTTTAAGTTAATTATTGCGTCACCGTCATAGGCTGTGGCCCTGGCATCACCTGCCTTCGGCCATTCTGGCTTACAATACGGGCATGCGAATCATCAATTTTTTCCGTTTTGCCGCCTCTGAAAGCGGTTCTAATGTTCGGGCCTGTATTGCCTCGTTGATAGCCGCCGTTGTGTTGTCGGCTTGTGGCTGGGTCGACGCAACTGGCCTCAGCAGCGCTGATGTGGCCACCAGTTTTGCGCTGAACGATGCCGCAACGGGCACTGTCGCTGTCAAAGAAAAGAAAGCGGTTAGGGTAATAGCCAGCAATACCGGATCAAATGGTGCGGTAAGCAGCTTCAGATGGTCTGATGCGCCTGTAGAACAAGGCAACCTCGCGCAGTGCAGCGCAGCATTTGCCGACATCGACACAAATGTGGCCACGGATCTGCAAAGCGCCTGCGCTGACCCCTTCAATTGCTCAATGGTGTTCGATGAGCAGTTCGATACCTCCGGGTTAAGGGCCGAATTTCTTGCCACAGCACCCGAATTAAGAGCACCCGTAGGCGTTACCTACGACTTAACCACCAATACCAATAGCGGTGAAACGTTCACCCAAAGCACAACATTTTGCCTGCAAAGCGAAAACAACGAGCCCGTCGCTGGTGATGATCAGTTCACCGTCATTGATGGTCAAACACTCACTGTGCTTGCGTCACAACTAAATTTACTCAGTAACGATAGCGATGATATCGACAACAGCAACAAGCCACTGCGTATCGTATCAACGCCCGTCGTAGAACCTACTTATGCCAGCGAGTTTCAGCTAGGAACCGATGGTGGATTCACCTATCGTTATGGTGGAGGCGCACCCGGCGCAAGCCCAAGCGATTCTTTCGTGTACGAGCTTAGCGATGGCGTTAATACCAGCATGGCAACGGTGACGCTTTCGATTGTCGAACAAAATCAAGCACCGGTTCAAAGCTCACCGTTGCCAGCACTTTATGTCATTGCAGGCGTTGCTTTTAGCAATGACTTAAGCAGTAATTTCACTGATCCTGAAGGCGCTAGCCTGAACTATTCGGTGGCAACAAGAACCCTTCCGGCTGACGCCGATATCTCGTTAAGCACCGACGGTTTGCTAACGGGCATCGCTTCACCGGCAGATATAGGCAGCTACGATTTACAGCTTACTGTTTCTGATGGAAGCGAATCTATAACCAGTGAATTGAACCTGATTGTTGTAGAGAATCAAGCGATAGAAGGGCGTGCTCCCGCTATTCAGAATGCGCTGGTTGGTGAGCGTTTTACGTTCGATATGCGGCCCTATTTTACTGACCCCGAAAATCAGGTCATTAAATACGCGTTACTGGACAACCTCAGTGACGACATAGAAATGACCATTAACTCAAGCACGGGTCGTCTCACCGGCTTTTTTGCCAGTTCAGGGTTCTATGCGTTGGTCGTGGAGGCAAGCGATGGTGCTTCGCAGCCCACTAGTCTGACATTGGTGGTTGCTGTGGATAATGGCAATTCTGCGCCTGAACCCAATGCTTTAATTGCTAATCAAACGGTCGTTTTGTCTCGTGCTATCACCCCGACCAGTGCGAACTTTACCGATGCCGATAACGACCCGCTAACCTATGCGTTGTTAGGGCAGTATCCAGCAGGTATTTCTGTGCAGGCTAATGGCGTGCTTTCCGGTATTCCTGAAGCGGTTGGTGTGTTTGGTGGGTTACGCATCAGTGCAACTGATGCTGCCGGTGCCACCGCTGTGTCTAATGCGTTCACCATCACTGTCATTGCATCTGCGAATACTGCACCTGTTTATGTGCGGGGCGGCGTGTTCAATCAAGGTATAACGTTAGGCCAAGACATACGATCTCTTGAACCTGAATTTATCGATGCCGACGATGATGTGCTCACCTACAGTGTGATCGGTGCCACATTACCCGCTGGTGTTACGTTAAACAGAACAACGGGTGTGGTTTCCGGTAGGCCCACCAGTATTGGTTGGACCCGTAATTTGCGCATCGTAGCGACGGACGCATCGGGCAGTAGTGCAAGCAGCGATGTTTTCTGGATACGTGTCCGATAAACCAGGTGTTGTGCTTTTTAGGTGGGTTAAACATCCGGCAGTAGTTACCGACACAATAGACAAGTGGATTTCATCGCCTTGGTTAGCATCTGCTTGATTCGGACGCGCTAACTGGTTATTGTTAATCTTGTCGTGTTCATCGCACACCAAAAATACGCAATTGAAGCTTAATGGCCCAATTAGTTGATCCGAAATTTTTACTGGTAAAGCATTCTGAAGGCTGGAATGTTGATCGCTGCGCTCTGTGGATGGAGCAAAACAATCAACATCACGACTGGTGTTATCCGGTGTCTGGTCAGCCCTTTCCAGACTTAGCCGACTACAGCGGCGTTATCATTTTTGGCGGGGCGAATAGCGCTAATGATTGCAACACCCAAGACTGGATTCGTGCAGAACTCAAGTTCATTGAATCGTGCCTTAAAGTCGATATCCCCTATGTTGGTATATGTTTAGGTGCACAAATGCTTGCCAAAGTACTCGGTGCACCGGTTACTAAGCACCCCGATGAGCTCAACGAAATTGGTTTTTACGAAGTTAAGCCAACAGAGCAGTCGGGTAATTATCTTAAAGAGCCGCTTGAGATTTTACAGTGGCATCGGGAAGGGTTTGAATTGCCGTCCGGGGCAACACAACTTGCTTACAGTGAACGCTTCCCCAATCAAGCTTATAAGCTCAGCGATCATGTCCATGGTATGCAGTTTCACCCCGAGGTTAATTTGGCGGCGTTGCGAATTTGGCATGAGCGCAATAGCAAAAGAGAAGTTGGCAGATTAAACGATGAGCAACGCGCTCAGCAGGTGGCCGACGCGCTGCGCTGCGAACCTGCGATAACCGAGTGGTTTGGTAATTTCCTTTCCACCTGGACTGGCGTCGCGGCTGCGAAGGCTGCTGCATAAAACATTTCTTTCCATTGGACTAGCACGAGTTAGCTGACCTATGGCTGATGGCAATGGCCTACTGGTCAACGCATTTATTTTCCTGTTACTTGCTTTGTTGGCCGTACCCGGTGCCAAACGTCTTGGTATGGGACCGGCGGTTGGTTATTTGCTCTCCGGTGTGTTTATTGGTCCTTGGGGTCTGGCCATCATTCGCGACTCCCAAACCATCAACTTAACGGTTGAGGTGAGTACGGTTGTTCTGCTTTTTATCGTGGCTCTGCAAGCAACGCCTGCACGGATTCGCATGCTGGCAAAAGATTTTCTGTCTTTGAGCATGCTGCATTTTGGACTGACTGCACTGCTTATCTTAGGCGTATCCCTGTTAACGGGCTTGCCCTGGCATCATGCACTGGTGTGTGGCATGGCGTTGTCGCTCTCTTCAAGCGCTCTGGCCAACCAGGCTTTTTATGAGCGTTACCCAACAGGCTCTCCGTTAACAGATACCGGGCGGCGCTTATTGCTGTCGCAAAATCTGGCTATGGTGCCCATTTTGGTGTTCTTGCCGTTGCTGGGTTTTGACGCCATTGCAACGCAGGGAAGCCAGTGGCCACGTGTGGTCAGTGGTCTTTTAATGGTTGCGTTTTTCGCTGTCTTTGGCCGCTTTATTTTACGTTATTTGTTTCGCTACTTTGTCAGTGTTGGGCTGGATGAAGTGTTCGCGGCATTCGCGTTGATATTGGTTATTGCGACCTTGCTGTTAGCGCAAATATTGGATTTGCCATTAGAGTTGGGTGCAATGCTAGCCGGCTTGTTGCTAACACGCTCTGAATACGGATCAGCCATTAATATTGCAATCAGACCTTTTCGGGAGTTGCTTATTGGTGTGTTTTTTATCTCGATTGGTATGACCATCGACTTCGGCAGCTTTATCGCAAGGCCCTTGCAAACTTTGGTGCTTGTGGTGTTATTGGTTGCGATAAAAACTTGGGTGCTGAGAAATATTCTGCGTTACTCCTCGGTGCCAAGGCGACAAAGAATTTGGCTAGCAACGGTGCTATCGCAAAGTGGTGAGTTGGCTTTTATTGTTATCGCATTTGCTGTACATCATTTTGCGGTGCCAGAAAGGCTGGGTTCGCAGCTGACGGTGATTGTTGCTTTGTCGATGTTAACAACGCCTTTGCTGTTGCTGATGGCAAACAAACGAGAAACAGTACCGGTCGAACAACAGCCCGATACCGGTGTGGAGACGGGTTCCAACGCCGATACACAAGTTGTTATCGCAGGCTACGGACGGGTTGGCCGGGTGGTCGCTCATCTGCTGCAAAATAACGGTTATCGTTTAGCCATTATTGACCACAACCCGGATCATTTCGGCAAGCTGCGCCATGCCGGGTTTATGGGGTTCTATGGCGACGCCAGACGCGCTGATTTGCTCGAAGCTGCGGGTATCAAGCGAGCTGCCGTCATCGTTATCGCGATCGACAATACAGAGCGATCCGAGGAGCTTATTCGTAGCGTTCGCCGCGAGTACCCGCACATAACCATCATTTCCAGAGCCCTCGATACGGCTCAGCGGCAGGTGCTGCTCGATTGTGGTGCGGATCGGGCCTATCCTGAAACGTTTGAAACTGCCTTGCTGATGGGTGAAGATGTACTGGAGTTGGTCGGTGTTAGTCCGTTGGACGCGCAATCGATGGCGGAAGCTTTCAGGGACCAACAAGGCTAGTTCCACAGTTTGTGTAATATGTAAGCCATAGTTTCAAAGTTGCGCTAGGCTAGTGGGTCAGAAATCTTAGTGCGACCATCACGCTTAATCGAGGTGAGCTTATGAAAGGGAAAGATGTAGAGGCGATAACCAAGCTGCTAAAGCAGCATAATGTGCCAATTTCAGCGGTAAAGGCCAATAAGTTATTGTTATCGCTAGGTTTTATGGAAGAAGCAGAGCGCCCTAGCTCCACTAAACCTGGTGTGGTTAAAAAATATAAAGTGCTTACCGAAAAAGGCCTGGACTACGGTGTCAACGAAGAAAACGCGCAAAGCCCGGAGCAAACCTCGCCTTACTACTACAAAGACAGCTTCGAAGAATTAGGCAAAATATTGCTCGAAGCCGCTGCTCAACAAGACAGCGCTGAAAAGTAAGCGGCTATTAACCGCACGTACACGGGCTTAAGCGCAGTGCGTAACATAGCCCGTTAATAACGCGGGTTTGTTAAACTTCAGAAGCTAGAGCAGTTCGTCTCTATTCGCCGCCTCAACCCAGAACTCTTTCTTACTATTTAGCGACTTAAAATTTTCTCCATTATGAATACGATTTTATTGGAATTGCCCGTAAACGAAAAAGTCGGGCTGGCATTCTCGGGTGGTCTGGATACGTCAGCTGCGATCGCCTGGATGAGGCAAAAGGGCGCTGTGCCTTATGCATACACCGCCGACCTGGGTCAGCCTGATGAAGATGATTTTCAGGACATCGCGCAACGGGCAACCGTTTACGGCGCCGAGAAAGCGCGCACGGTCGATTGCAAAGAGGTGATGGTGCATGAGGGCTTGGTTGCCATCATGTGTGGCGCGTTTCACATAGAAAGTGCAGGTAAACGTTATTTCAATACCACCCCGTTAGGCCGCGCGGTCACCGGCACTATTCTCGTTAAAGCGATGCAAGAAGATGATGTCAATATTTGGGGTGACGGCTCCACTTATAAAGGCAACGACATCGAACGTTTTTATCGCTATGGCTTAATGGCCAATAACCAGTTGCAAATCTACAAGCCCTGGCTCGACCAGCAATTTGTAAAAGAGCTGGGTGGTCGTAAAGAAATGAGTGAGTTTTTGGTGGCTAATGGCTTCGACTACCGCGACAGCGCTGAAAAAGCCTACTCAACCGATTCCAACATTTTAGGAGCAACCCACGAAGCGAAAGATCTTGAATGGTTGAACCGAGGCATCAATATCGTAGAGCCCATTATGGGCGTTAAGTACTGGGACTCCTCCGTTGAAATCGAAGATGAGGAAGTGTCGGTAACCTTTGAACAGGGCTTGCCGGTGAGCATCAATGGTAAGTCATTTGATAGTGCCGTAGCGTTGTTCAAAGAGGCCAATAAAATCGGTGGTCGTCATGGTTTAGGGATGTGCGATCAAATCGAGAATCGTATTATCGAAGCCAAAAGCCGTGGTATTTACGAAGCGCCGGGTATGGCGTTATTGCACATCTGCTACGAAAGGTTGCTTAATGCCATTCACAACGAAGACACCATCGATAACTACCGTAGTTTGGGCCGTCGTTTAGGTGTGTTGTTGTATCAGGGTCGTTGGTTTGATCCGCAAAGTCTGATGCTGCGAGACTCACTTGAAAAATGGGTGGGTAATGCAGTCAGTGGTACTGTAACGCTGAGTTTGCGCAGAGGCGACGACTACACACTTCTGGACACTCAAGGTGATAACTTAAGTTATGCACCCGAGAATTTGTCGATGGAAATGGTTGAAGACGAGCCGTTTAGTCCGCTGGATCGTATTGGCCAGTTGTCGCTGCGCAATCTGGACATAGCCGATTCACGCAAAAAACTGCGAATGTATGCCAGCATGAATACCTTACCCGAAGGCGATAAAATCAAGAAGCTTATCGATGGTGAGTCTTAATTCGTGATGTCGGTGTTTTTTGTGCGTCGAACTTTTGAGTAGCCCGCCCACTAACGGCGAGCAGTCAGTGGACGACTACCGCTCTGTTTTGTTGGACGATACACCCATTATTGACGTAAGAGCGCCGATAGAATTTGCCAAAGGCAGCTTTCCCGGTGCCGTTAACGTGCCGCTAATGAATGATGAAGAGCGGCACTTGGTTGGAATTGAATACAAAGCACACGGTCAGGAGCGTGCTATCGCGTTGGGTGCCAAGCTGCTGCCTGAAACACTCAGGCAGCAACGTACCGCTCAAATGGCTGAGTTTGCGCAAACTAATCCATCGGCTGTGGTGATGTGTTTCCGAGGCGGTTTGCGTTCACGGATAAGTCAGCAATGGTTGCAAGAAGCCGGTCATCATTTACCCTTAGTTAAAGGTGGGTATAAAGCGTTACGCACTTTCTGTATTGATCAACTTGAAAGCCTGTCAGCAAAATTGAATTTTTGTCTTATTGGTGGGCGAACCGGTTGTGGCAAAACATGGCTCTTGCATCAGTTGCCAGCCATGGCCGACTTAGAAGGTTTAGCCTGCCATCGTGGTTCGAGCTTTGGGCGGGTAGAGTACGCTCAGCCAAGTAATATTGATTTCGAAAACGCATTGAGCATAGCGCTGATGCGATTGCGTGTGCAAAGTTCTGCAAGGGTTTTTTTGGAAGATGAAGCTCGCATGATCGGTTCGGTTGCTATTCCCAAGCCCATTCGTCAGATGATGTTGCAAGCGCCGTTAGCAATTTTAGAAGCACCCATCGAACAACGTGTCAGTAATGCCTTAAACGATTACGTGCACGACCTTTTGCGCCGATATACAAACAGAGATGGCGCTGTAGCCGGTTTTGATGCTTACGCTGAGCATCATCGCTCCAGTTTAAGCAGGGTAAAGAAACGACTAGGTTTAGAGCGTTTTGAGCATGCGATGTCTTTACTTAACATTGCACTAAATAAGCACCGCGAACACAATGATGTTTCTTATTACGAGATTTTTATCCGCTTGCTGCTTACCGACTATTACGACCCAATGTACGATTATCAAACCCGTGCAAAATCTTCACGAATCATTTTTAAGGGCGATGCAAAAGCCATGCTTGAATGGGCGGCCAGTAAGCCCGTTACAGGCTAAGACTTAAAGGCTAATTGCGTGAAGAAAAATCCAATTATAAAAGACGTTGTACTTATTGGCGGAGGCCATTCCCATTCGATCTTAATTCGCCAATGGGCTATGCAACCGTTGGCAGGTGTTCGTCTTACACTCATTTCAGAAAATGTATTAACACCTTACTCGGGTATGTTGCCCGGATTGGTTGCTGGTCACTACACACATGATGAAGTGCATATTGATTTGTTGCGCTTGTGTCAGTGGGCCGGCGTCAGGTTTATCAAAGCCAGACTTGAAGCGATCGATTTAGCAAAGAAGCAGCTGCGCGTTAATGCCGATCGGCCAGCTATAGCATTCGATGTGCTGTCACTAGACACGGGTTCTACTCCAGAACTGAGTGTCACCGGTTCAGAACAACACAGTGTTGCGGTAAAGCCTGTTAACGAATTCTATGCGCATTGGGAGTCTTTACGAAACAGCCTGGATGCAGCGCAAAAGCCTGTAAAACTTGGTGTTGTTGGCTCTGGGGCAGGTGGCTTGGAACTGGTTATGGCAATGCAGCACGCACTGCGAAAAAGCGACGTGCATTTTCATTGGATTATTCGCGGCCAAGCGCCGTTAAAGAACCGGCCGAATAAAGTAAAACAACTCGCGTTGGATGCGGTTAAAGCAGCTGGCATACAGGTGCATAGTGAATTCGATGTTACCCGACTCAGCGGGCAAAGCATTTATGCCAAAGACGGACGAGAAATTGAACTCGACGAAGTTATTTGGTGTACTGGCGCACGAGCACCGGAGTGGCCTAAGCTTGCCGGGCTAGATACAGACGATAAAGGGTTTGTTCTCACTAACGCGCACCTGCAAAGTATTTCGCATAATTTTGTTTTCGCTACAGGCGATATCGGCACACAGCAGCATACACCCAGTGCCAAAGCTGGCGTTTTTGCGGTCCGGCAAGCACCTTATTTATTCCAAAACATCCGTCGGTATTTGTTGGGTAATAAGCTCAAAAGCTACCGACCACAACGCGATTTTTTGAGCCTTATGGCAACGGGTGCAAAGTCTGCAATAGCCAGCAGAAACCGGTTCGCCATAGATGGTCGTTGGGTTTGGCGTTGGAAAAACCAGATTGATCAAAAGTTTATGCAACAATTTCGTGAATTGCCCAAGCTATCGATGTCGGGTGCTGCGTTTTCTGTGCACAGTCATCTGATAAGCAATAGTAATTTACAGCAAAGTGATGTTGCTGAAGATGCTATGCGTTGTAACGGCTGTGGTGCAAAAGTGTCTTCTTCTGTTTTGGAGCGGGTTTTACTGCAGTTAAATCCGGTTAATAAACAAGGAGTAGTTGCAGGCTTTGAGGCCAGGCAAGACGCAGCTGTGTTGGATATTCACAGTGAGTTATTAGTGCAATCAGTTGATCAGTTAAGCGCTCTTATCGACGATCCGTATCTGTTTGGGCGTATCGCCGCTGTGCATGCCCTCAGTGATGTTTATACCGCTCAAGCTAGCGCTCACTCTGCGCAAGCTTTAGTGACACTACCGTTTGCTGATGAACAGATCGTCGAGCGTGATCTCACGCAGTTAATGAGCGGCGTTGTTGATGCGTTAAACGCCGATAACTGCAGTTTACTGGGTGGGCATAGTGCAGAAGGAGAGCAGTTGCAGTTGGGTTTTGTGGTGAACGGTGTTTTAAGTAGTAATCCGTCACAAGCGAACATTGAACAAGGTGATGCGTTGGTGCTAACAAAGCCGCTGGGCACCGGCATTTTGCTGGCAGGTCTAATGCAGCAGCTCAGTGCTGGCGAGCATGTGTATGCGGCGATAAACAGCATGCTTCAAAGTAATCGACTTGCTTCTGAGATTTTCAAAAAACACGGTGCTAAACAAATCACTGATATCACAGGCTTTGGACTGCTCACCCATTTGTGTCGATTACTCGATAATACAGCGTTATCGGCCGAGCTTATGGCTGACGATGTACCGTTGTTGCCAGGTGTGATTGCATTAGCCGAACAGCAAGTACAAAGTACGCTGCTATCGCACAATCAATCGGTATTGCATCAGATCAGCATGCTGGATAACGGTAATGCGTCTAGGGCCCGCGTATTTGAAAATATACTGTGCGACCCTCAAACCAGTGGTGGCTTATTAGCTGTTGTGCCAGTAAAAGATATCGCAACTTTGTTAGAAAATCTGCACGCTGCAGGCTATAGTTACGCAGCGAAAGTAGGTAAGGTTGTTAACAGCGATTCCACGATTATTGTCTAAAGATTTAAACTTTCATGATGCAATCTAAACCAACCGTATGGCTACGCGCCGAACATAAAGCCTTAGAAGAGCGCTCTGCAATAACGCCTGATGTGGCAAAGCAGCTTATTCAAGCAGGATATCAAGTTGTGGTTGAACAATCAGCGCAACGAGCAATCCCAATGGAGTCCTTTGTTCATGTTGGGTGCGAAACTGCAGCAGAGCACAGTTGGCAATCTGCACCTCACGATGTCATTGTAGTGGGTTTGAAAGAACTGGAACCTGAACTTGGCCCATTTGTGCACCGACACATCCACTTTGCGCATGTGTATAAATATCAACAAGGTTGGCAGGCAATGCTTAAGCAGTTTGAGCTTGGCGGAGGCACTCTTTACGATCTGGAATACTTGGTTGATGAGCATAACCGACGGGTAGCTGCTTTTGGTTATTGGGCGGGTTACGTTGGGGCGGCGCTTGGTGTTCTGACTTGGGCGGCTCAACAACGAAGTCAATCGTTAGGTGAGCTTTCTGCGTGGTCTGATCGGACAGCTTTGTTTGCCAGTGTTCAAGTGGCGTTGGAAGCCTGTGATACTCGGCCGACGTCTTTGCTGATTGGTGCACTTGGTCGCAGTGGCCAAGGGGCTGCTGAGTTGCTGAAGGCGTGCAATGTACCGGTGTTGGAATGGGATATAGAACAAACGCGTCGCGGTGGACCCTTCGATGAAGTATTGCAGCATGATTTACTGGTTAACTGCGTATTTTTGAAAAAAGCTATTGCACCTTTTACAACGACAGAACACTTGCAGTCGAGCCAACGTCGCCTAACAGCCATCGTTGATGTGAGCTGTGATCCTTTCAGCGATGCCAACCCGTTGCCGGTTTACAATCAGTGCACGTCGTTGCAGCAACCCGTTTTACGGCTGATAGAACAAAGTGCCGATCAACGCATGCTTGATATAATTTCAATTGATCATTTACCGTCCTTGCTGCCAGTTGAAAGCAGTGAAGACTTCGCAGCACAACTTGCGCCTTATTTGCTGACACTCGATCAGTTAGATTCTGGTGTTTGGCAGCGTGCGCATACCCAGTTTGTAGAACGTAGTGCGGAAGCACGAACAGGAGTAAATTCGTGAGCAGAATTCATTGGCTTGGCGCAGGACTGTCTACGCATCCGGGCATAAAGTTACTGGCAAACACAGACTTGCCAATTAGCGTTTGGAATCGCAGCCTCGATAAGGCGCAATTGGCTTTGGCTGGCACAACTGGCTTGTCCAATGGCAGCGCTGATGCTCAATCGCTCATCTGGAGCGACTTAGAATCGGCCGTGGCCAAGGGTGATATTCTGGTTTCCATGTTGCCCGGTGATTTTCACGTAAAAGTGGCAAAGCTTTGTTTAAGCAAAGGCGCACATTTCGTTTCGAGTAGTTATATCTCACCTGAAATGCAGGCTTTGCACGAAGAGGCTAAAGAAGCTGGCTTATCGTTAGTTAACGAAGTGGGTTTAGATCCCGGTATTGATCATTTATTTGCACATTCATTGGTGGCGAGCTATCGAGATTCAAAGGTTTGCAATCCGAGTAACAAATTATATTTCCGCTCTTATTGTGGTGGAGTGCCGGCAGTACCCAATAGCTTTAAGTATAAATTTTCATGGTCGCCGTTTGGTGTACTCAAAGCTTTAACCTCTCCTGCGCAGTGGATCGAGAACGGTGATGTTCAAACCATCGATACGCCTTGGAAGGCAGTTAAGAAGTATCGGGTACCCGTCGTTAAAGGGCGAGGGGACGTGTTCGAAGCCTATCCCAACAGGGACTCGCTGCCGTTTATTAATGCCTATCACTTTAATGACAACTGGCAGGTAGAGCAGTTCGTACGCGGTACTCTCAGACTTTCTGGTTGGAGCAAAGCATGGGCTGAACTTTTCAGCGAAATCGAATCGCTGAGTGCAAGCGACACCATTTCTCGACTTACAGAAATCAGCGATCAACTGTGGAAAGATCACGCATATAAAGAGAATGAGCTAGACAGAGTTGTGCTGGTTGTGGAGCTTGAAGTTAGGAATAGCCAAGGCGATATCGTTTGGCATCAAAGCCGCACGATCGATGATACTGGCAACGACGAAGGGAGCTCCATGGCAAGGTTGGTTTCCCACACGGTGTCTTTGGCGGTTAGGGATGTTCGGGCAGGCAATTTGGCCGTGGGTGTTAGCGCTGCACCAGCTGACCAAGCTACTGTAGATGCCTGGTTAGAGCAATTGTCTTCATTAAACGGTGGATTCGACCACGCTGT
>CALDTX010000003.1 GCA_937923565.1 uncultured Granulosicoccaceae bacterium
GCAGCAGCGAGCTGTTCGCGCAATTGCTCTTCTTCCGTTAATTCAACAGCTGGCTTGGCTGCATCACCATTGCTCGCAGCGCCGGCATCCGGCATCCTTTCATCGCCAAAACCCAAAGGGTCGTCACTTTCAACGCCAGCTTCGTTGGCTGCAGCTTCCTGAGCAGCCTCAGCCGCTGCCATATCGGCGTTTTCCTGCGTAATATCTGCATCTTCTGAGATATCGGTTTCTGATACAACCTCACCTTCCAATGCTTCTTCATTGTTTACAAGCTCATCGGCATCTGTCGACGAATCGCTATTGACGTCTTTTTCGGGCGTCATGCTGTCTCCCAAGAATCTGGTTAGTACTAAACAAAAATTATTTGGCGGAATGTAGCGCTTATTTTCTGGAGTTCAAGGCTGCACTGAGCAATTTCGAGGTTATGTCCACAACCGGAATAACCTGATCGTAGGCCATACGCTTCGGCCCCACGACACCCAACACACCTAGCACCTTTCCGTCCATTTCATAGGGGGCGGTAACCAAACTGCATTCGCCGAGCGCATCATAGCCTGATTCTCGACCAATAAATATCTGAACACCCTCTGCAGACAGGCATTGTTCCAAAAGATGATAAATATCACGCTTACTTTGGAACACATCGAATAGATCGCGGAGCATGCTGACGTCGTTGAGGTCGGAATGTTGTATCAGGTTGGTTTCTCCGGCAAAGACCATCGACTCTTCGTCGTCACCGGTTGTGGAGTCATCGGCAAAGACCTCCCCCGCCACATCGATCATCGCTTGCATCGATACACTCATGGCATCACGGCTTTTTTGTAAATCGTCGCGCAGAAGGTCGCGCACCTCGTTCAACGGTTTGCCCAGATATTCAGCATTAAGCATGCGAGAGAATTTTTCGAGCTCGTCTTTGCTGTAATCGCGATCTACCCGAATAATGCGGTTTTGCACTTCAGTTTCGCTACTTATCAAAATGGCGAGCACCCGTTTATCAGACAACGGAATGAATTCGACTTGTTTGAGCGATTTAGACTCACGTTTGGGCACCGTCACCATGCCAGCCATGCGGGTGAACCCGGATAAATAGTTGGAGGCTGCTTTCACCAATTTTTGTTCACTTAATTTTGGATCAAGCGCTGATTTGAATTGGGCGATGGTTTTGTTGTCGAGCTGGCGAACTTCGAGCATGCTGTCAACAAAAACGCGCCAGGCTTTCGAGGTAGGTACCCTGCCCGCTGAGGTGTGGGGAGACTTCAGTAGGCCCATCTGTTCAAGATCGCCCATAACGTTGCGCACAGACGCTGCGCTGATGTCGATGCCCGGTAGTTTCGACAAGGTTCGCGAGCCTACCGGTGTACCTTCCGCAATATAGTGATCGACCAGCAGCTTCAAAATGTGCTGCTCGCGCTCACTGAACTCGAGTTTCAGATCTGAAGTCATGAGACAGTTATTCGCCTTTGCAATCCACTGTGTTACTACAAGTACCAGATAACGTAAACTAGGGGTATACGCTCAACTAATCAACTACTTTATGCCACGCATACAAACTCAACAAGTTCGGGTTGGCTCCGTCGCCATTGGCGGAGGAGCACCGATTGTCGTTCAGTCCATGACGAACACTGATACCGAAGATGCCGTTCGTACAGCAGCACAAATAGCCGATTTGGCCAGAGCGGGCTCCGAACTGGTACGAATTACCGTTAACACCGAGGCTGCAGCACAGGCTGTGCCCGAAATTCGGGAGCGTCTGCTCAAAATGAACGTCGATGTACCCTTGGTGGGCGACTTCCATTTTAACGGACATAAGCTGCTTAAGTCTGTGCCCGAGTGTGCCAAAACACTCGATAAATATCGTATTAACCCCGGGAACGTTGGTCGAGGGCAGAAACGCGACGAACAATTTTCGCAAATGATCGAAATCGCCATTCAGAACAACAAACCAGTGCGCATCGGCGCAAACTGGGGAAGCCTCGATCAGGAACTGCTGGCGAAGCTGCTCGACGAAAACGCAGCATCCAAATCACCGAAACCACTGGAAGCCATAAACCGCGAAGCGGTTATCACCAGCGCACTGGAAAGCGCTGCTCGTGCAGAAGAGCTGGGCCTGTCCAGAAACAACATTATTATTTCGTGCAAAATGAGCCGCGTTCAAGACCTCATACAGGTTTACGACACTCTGGCCAAGCGCGCAGATTACAGCTTACACCTTGGCTTAACCGAAGCGGGCATGGGCTCGAAAGGTATTGTGGCTTCAACAGCAGCTTTAGCCATTCTGTTGCAGCAGGGCATCGGAGATACCATTCGCATTTCGTTAACCCCAGAACCGAATGGAGACCGTACCAAGGAAGTTCAGGTGGGCCAGGAAATTCTGCAAACCATGGGCTTGCGTTCGTTTACACCCATGGTAACGGCATGCCCTGGTTGTGGCAGAACCAGTAGCACTTACTTTCAGGAACTGGCTGAACGGATACAAACTTATCTACGAGATTCCATGCCTAGTTGGAAGTCGGACCACCCCGGTGTGGAGGATATGTCGGTTGCTGTGATGGGTTGCGTGGTTAACGGGCCAGGTGAAAGCAAACATGCCAACATTGGCATTAGCTTACCGGGCACCGGTGAACGCCCAATAGCACCGGTTTATATAAACGGTGAAAAAGCAATGACGCTCAAAGGCGATCACATAGCCGAAGAATTTCAGCAGATCGTGCACACCTACGTAAAAGAGCACTATCGACAAGCCTAAACTGTGACTCCCTGGTTCGACTTACCCACGCAGACATCACTGGATATTAAGTGCTGCTCGAGCCAACATGCTTCACCAGTTGTGATCATTGGGGCCGGGCTTGCCGGATGCAATCTGGCTTATCAGCTTGCCCTTCGCGGCATCCAAACGCTGGTGATAGAGGCTGGTAACTCTATTGCCAGCGGCGCTTCTTCGAATCCCGTTGCTGTGGTTAAACCGTTCGTCACCCGACAACCCAGTGATGCACATGATTTCTATGCAAAGGCTTTTGATTATCTTTTGCGTCAACTGGCAAGTGAGCATTTGCGCAATCGAGTCCCCTTCAAGCAATGTGGCGTATTGCAGCTCACACACCAGCAGTACCCCAACAATAATATGTATCAAGGCGTCAGTAGTGAAACAGCAACAAAGCTTGCTGGCGTTAAAATAGCGTCAAACGCACTCTGGTTTGAACAAGGCGGATGGCTAAACCCAAAACAATATTGTTCAGCACTGTTGACTCATCCTTTAATAACCGTACAACTGAATAGTCGGTTAATTAATTTTAAGTGTGAGCCAACACACTGCACTTTAGAAGTAAAAACCGACACAGCCACAAAACTTATAACCACACCTCGCTTACTACTTGCCAACGGCATTGGTTTGCATCGGTTTAGTCAAACCGAAGACGTGCCGATTACCCCAGCAAAAGGTCAGCTTTCCTGCATAACCAATAACGTAGCGGCGTCGCTGACGTGTGTTGTCAGTGGTAAACATTACGTCATACCTGACAACCAACGTCTCTATATTGGCGCTAGCTTTCATCGAAATGATGAGTCGTTGCATGTCAGCGAAATCGATCACGCAAGCAATATTGACGGTCTGCAATCCATGGGCTTACAAACAGTGCTTAGCAATACCGAGCAGAGCCAACAGCCTGAGGGTTTTACCGGTGTTCGCGCCACAACACCCGACAGGCTGCCAGTTGTTGGCTTACTACCCGACTTTAATTTTTACCGGGAACAATACGCCACACTGCATAAAGGTTACCTGCCGAGCAAGTACCCGAGCGCAAAGTACCTGCCCGGCACTTATTTATTAGGCGGTTTTGGTTCACGCGGCTTAGTGAGCGCGGCTTACAGCGCTTCACTTTTAGCTAATCAGCTTTGTGTTAATTCAGCATTATCGGCTACAACGCTGAATTCGGCATCGAATTGCGAACCGAAGTTAGACACACTGGAAACCTGGGCCGCGCTACTGCACCCTGCCCGATTTTTTATCAGAAACCAGAAAAGAAACCAATAGGGCTATAATTAAAAAGTAACTTTTAAGGCAATTCAAATTATGAGCGTGAAAGTTGATCACAACAACAAGGCAGATACATTGCTCGATGAGTTATTCGATAGTGTGTCACATTCCGAATGGGAAGCTTTGGCCAATAAAAGCCTGCGAGGAGTGCAAAATGTACAGCAGCTTTGCAGCAAAACGCTTGATGAATTGCCAATTCAGGCGTTATACGCAGATCGACCCGCCACTGTCGCTGGCATTGTGGCACACAAAGCCAAAGCGATCGACAATCGCTTATCACTTTCATTTGAACAAACCAGCAATACTAATGCACTCATAATGGAATCATTGCAATTAGGCATTAATTCTATTGAACTCAAACTCGACAGATCTGATGCACAAGCTATTGCTCAGTTAACTCAAACTCTTGACGGCGTACTGTTTAACATTGCACCCGTAAGTTTGCATGCTGGCGAAAACTATGTAAAAGCCACTGATGAAATGAAAAACCACTGGAGCAACCTTGGCTTAGATCCTGCCAGTGTTATTGGCTCTATCAATGCCGATCCACTCTCTAAACTAGTTGCAACTGGCAATTTGATCACTGACTTGCCTGAGCACTTACAACAACTTGGCTACTGTGCGAAAGAACTGGCCAGCCAGTTTCCGGCAGTGAGTGCAGTATGCGTAAATACATCGGTTTATCACAATGCCGGAGCGTCTCCGGTTCAGGAGTTGGTGTCTTCGATGGCAACGGCAACCATATATTTAGACGCTTTATTAGACGCCGGTTTGTCCGTAGACGAAGCTGTTCGAACCGTATCTTTTCAAGTTGCACTCGATGCAGATCATCTACAAAACGTCGTTAAACTTCGAGCGTTACAACAATTGTGGTTGCATGTGTCTGGGTTGTTTGGCGCAAAACCCACCGCTATAAACATTGTGGCAGAAACATCACAACGCTACTTATCTTGCCGGGAACCGTGGATTAATCATTTAAGAAACATAAGCGCTGCCAGTGCAGCCCTGATTGGCAATGCCCAATCCATTATTGTTCACCCACACAACCGCATTAATAATATACGCATAGATGAACACACAGAAATCGCCGATAGAGTCGCTCGCAATGTACCTATCATATTAGAACAAGAGGCTGCTTTATATGCTGTTAATGATCCTATGGCTGGAGCCTATAGTATTGAGGCCAACACACAATCTTTACTTGATGCTTGCTGGGCTGCCTTAATAGAGCTAGAAGATAAAGGTGGTTTAGTAGCGCAGTTACTCTCTGGTGAGTGGCAAAGCCATATAAATCGTACACAGCAAAAGCGTGTACAACTATTGAAAAATGAACAATGCATTGCCATTGGTGTTAACAAATTCAACCATTCACCGCTACCGGAAAAACCTATACTCGAGGCCATTCAAACTGCTATTAGCAGCCAGCAACCGACAAACCAAAATACTCAAGCAGCTATGACTGTCCAACCATTGATTCCCCAACGCGATGCTGCATCGTTTGAAACCTTGGAGGTTTGATAGCATGCGATCAACTATAAAATTCAAGACAGCTGCAGCACCAACGCTAAAACACAATAATTGGCGCGAAACAAAACACACCAACCCGGTACATCGAACACCTGAGCAAATTGAATTAAATCGCTTTTACGACGAACAAGACTTAACACGTTGCAAGTACCAACCCAGCTATCCCGGCATTGCGCCCTACACCCGTGGCCCATACCCTACAATGTATGTGACCAAGCCTTGGACAATCAGGCAATACGCAGGTTTTTCTACTGCACAAGACAGTAACGCATTTTATCGTCGCAATTTAGCCGCCGGACAAAAAGGTTTATCGGTGGCATTCGATTTAGCAACCCACCGTGGCTACGACTCTGATCACCCACGTGTTGCAGGCGATGTTGGTATGGCTGGCGTGGCCATCGACTCTATATTAGATATGCAAACTTTGTTTGATGGCATACCGCTGGATCAAATGAGCGTATCGATGACAATGAACGGCGCTGTGCTACCTGTTTTAGCGCTCTACATTGTTGCGGCTGAAGAGCAAGGCGTTAGCCCGGAAAAACTTAGCGGTACTATTCAAAACGATATTCTGAAAGAATTTATGGTGCGCAACACGTACATTTATCCGCCATCATCATCGATGCGCATCGTGGCAGATATTTTTAAGTACACCGCACAGCATATGCCCAAATACAACAGCATCAGTATTTCGGGTTATCACATGCAGGAAGCCGGTGCTACAGCCGATCTTGAACTGGCATACACGCTAGCCGATGGTGTTGAGTATTTACGAACAGGCATCGCCGCTGGCATGGCCGTTGACGATTTCGCACCTAGGCTTTCTTTCTTCTGGGCAATCGGCATGAACCATTACATGGAAGTGGCCAAGATGCGTGCGGCCAGGCTTTTGTGGGCAAAGCTGCTAAAGTCGTTCAAACCTCAGAACCCACGATCACTGAGTTTAAGAACGCATTGCCAAACGTCGGGTTGGAGTTTGACCGCTCAAGATGTTTATAACAATGTCACCAGAACAGCGATTGAGGCGATGGCTGCTGTTAATGGACATACGCAATCGTTGCACACCAATGCATTCGACGAAGCATTGGCATTGCCCACCGATTTCTCAGCAAGCATTGCCAGAAACACGCAATTGTTTTTACAAAATGAAGCAGGCATTTGCAGCACAGTGGATCCATGGGGTGGCAGTTATTTTATGGAAACGCTCACTCGCGATCTTGCCCAACGTGCTTGGCAGCACATCGAAGAGGTGGAAGCGCAAGGTGGCATGGCCAAGGCGATCGAGGCAGGCATACCTAAATTACGCATCGAGGAAGCTGCAGCCAGAACCCAGGCCAGAATAGATTCCAAAGAACAAACCGTTGTTGGCGTTAACCAATACCAACTGCCCGATGAACCCGATATCGATGTATTGAAAGTTGATAACGCAGCAGTATTGGAGGAACAAATAGCCAAGCTGAAAATGTTACGCGAATCACGTGACGCTAAAGCACACCAACGCAGCATCGAAGCATTGGAACTTGCGGCTAAAGATGGCAGTGGAAATCTTCTGGCGTTAGCGGTTAACGCAGCAAGAGCTCGCGCTACAGTAGGTGAAATTTCTGATGCATTACAAACAGCTTATGGCAGACACACAGCAACTGTTCAGTCGATAGAAGGCGTTTACCGTGATGCGATGGGTAACGATACCACCATGCCTGATGTTGAAACTGAGGTACAACATTTTTATGAGAAAGCCGGACGTAAACCGCGAATACTGGTGGCAAAAATGGGGCAAGACGGACACGATCGCGGCCAGAAAGTCATTTCATCCGCTTTTGCCGATTTAGGCTTTGACGTTGTTATCGGTGCCTTATTTCAAACACCCGAAGAAGTCGCGGAGCTGGCTGTTAAGAATGATGTTCATGTTATTGGTGCAAGTTCATTGGCGGCTGGCCACCTGTCTATGGTGCCTATTTTAAAGGCCGAACTTTCACGACTTGGCAGAGACGACATAAAAATTGTGGTTGGTGGAGTTGTGCCACCTCAGGATATTCAGTCGCTCATGGATGCAGGTGCAACGGCTATATTCCCGCCGGGAACCGTGATTGGCGATGCAGCTTTAAGTGTTTTGGAAGCGATAAAGCCATAATGTTGGTTAAATAATTTATTACAGAGGGAACAAAGCGTCAAATTGCTCAGCGCCTTTGCGACTGAATTTTATTGCCCGGGAATCAGTACCCCGTTTGACCCAACGTAAGGCTTCAAACTGACTTAAAAAGGCTCGTCCGAGACTGCCTGCCAAATGAGAACGGCGCTCGCTCCAATCCAGACACTCTCGGCAAAGCTTGGCGCGCCCTTTTTGCAGTGTGTGTATATCAATACCAAATTCCGTGACAAATTCAAAACCGCTATGAGTCAGCACAAGCTCGTTTTTCTTTAACGACAGAACACCTTGAGCCATTAAGCTATCGTAGAGCCTGATGCCCATATCACCCGCCAAATGGTTATAGCAAACACGGGCATGCCGAAGTGCCGAGACAGATGGCCCTATGCGCGTGCTTAACGCTTGATCTGCAGCAACCAGCCCCATCAGACTTTCAAGTACTTGGGCGACGCGCTCATTCGCCAGAGCAAAATACTTGTGTCGACCTTGCTTACGCACCTGAAGCAAGCCACCTTCTTCCAATTTGCGCAGATGGGAACTGGCCGTTTGGACCGTAACGCCTGCTTCGCGCGATAGCTCGCTGGCGGTAAGCGCTTTGCCACTCATGAGAGCGTTTAGCATCGCTGCACGTGCGGTATCTCCTATAAGAGATCCTACGCGTGCAATGTTCGGACTTCCTTTCATAGTTCGATGCTAATCGAAGCATTTATGCTTGTCAATAAACTAGGATAACGCTTTCCTCTGGAGACAAGCTTATGCTGACTTGTGTAATTCGGTATCACATAGATCCCACTAAAAAAGAGCAATTTATTCAATATGCCCAAAACTGGGGTGACGCAATTCCTCGCAATGGTGCCGACTTGGTTGGCTATTTCGCACCGCATGAGGGTTCAACAACACTGGCTTATGGGATCTATCATGTTAAGAGCTTGGCTGACTATGAGCAATACAGGCAAAGACTCGCAAACGATCCGCTAGGCAAGGAAAACTATGCGTTTGCACAGAAAGAAAAATTTCTACTGCGTGAAGATCGTACTTTTTTAACGCTGGCTTCAGCGCCGCATAAATTAGCTTAGTTTTGGCGCTGTTTAAAATCTGCAAAAAAAACGATACAGAAGCGATTCAGAAGGATGCAAGGTCCAGATAACGATCAATACCTTGAATTTTGTCTTCCGCATGGTGATTGACGTAAAGAACGGTTGTTTCGCTTCGCGCGCAAACAATCTCAATGAGTGCTAAAACCATTTGTCGGTTTATATCGTCCAAGCCTAAACAAGGCTCGTCGAGTATCAGCAATGGCGGGTGCTTTACCATGGCACGTGCAATAAGCAACAAGCGCTGATCACCATAGGATTGCTTGTTAAAGGGTTCATCAGCCTTGTAATGCATACCTAACACAGCGAGCCATTGATCAGCGATTTCGCGTTGTCGGTCGGTATATTTACTATACAGGCCAATGCTATCGTAGAAGCCTGAGATAATTACATGGCGCAGACTGGTGCCTACGGTGTATTCCCACTGCAAAGCGGTTGATACGTAACCAATAAATTGTTTGATTTGCCAAATACTTTCACCACTGCCTCGGATAAAGCCAAAGACAAAAATATCGTTAACATAACACTGAGGATGATCGCCGGTAATCAGTGATAACAGCGCCGTTTTGCCACTTCCGTTGGGGCCTGTAAGCTGCCAATGCTCACCCGGATTAAGGCACCAATCCAGATTTTCGAAAATTGTGTTATCGCCATACTTAATTGACGCATTGGATAATTTTACTAAAGGGTTATCGGCATTAAGTGTAGGTAGCAAACTATCCGGATCGGCAGCTGGCATGTGAATTTCGGCTGTTTTCAAATGCAGAAGCTGGTTAAGCTCTTCAACGGCCGCAGTATCGCTTTTTAAAATTTGATGCGTTAGCGCGCCATCATTAACCAACGCAATATGCGTAATAAACGCCGGGCACTGATCAAAGCGATTTAATACCACAACGGTGGGCGTTGTTTGTGCAACGCGTTGTAGGTGTTGCTGCAGGACCTCAACAGAATTAGCATCCAGACCTTCAAAAGGCTCATCCAAAATGAGTAGCTCAGGTGAAGAACTCAGCGCACGTATCAACATGACTTTCCGAGATTCACCGGTAGAAAGTTTACGAAAAGCTCTATTCATTAAATCGACCAAGCCAAACTGCTTAACCAGATCGGTTGCGAGTGTTTTGTCGACGCTCACAGCATCGATAATTTCAAACACAGTTGTGCCTATCGCTATAACATCCAGAATATCCGCATCATCTTTTTTACGTTCTGCGTCTATTAACTCTGCCTGCGCCTCAAAAGACACCAAGCCCACATTATCTGGTAGGCCTTTAATTGAGCCTGAAACTGTATCCCCTGCTCCGGCCAAAATGGCAGCGATAGCTGACTTACCCGAACCATTTGCACCAGTTAGCAGCCAATGTTGATTAGCTTGAAT
>CALDTX010000004.1 GCA_937923565.1 uncultured Granulosicoccaceae bacterium
ATTGCTTTTGATTTCATCCATGCAACCTCAAAACATAGCGCCCCTAAGGGTTATCCGAAAAGGCCAGTCGCTGACCATGAAAGCGCAGCTTGTAAAACGACCCATTTTTGAAGAATAAGCCGTAACTGGGCATCCGAGCCCGTCTAAAAATAACCAATTACTTCACAAACTGAACAGGCTCTGGTGCCCAGAATCATAAAAATGAGTGTCATTAAACCGTTACTCTTTGCTAGAGCGCCACACTCGACATATACTCAACTTGGAAGAATAAAGAACAATTAACGAGCTGATCTAAAAGAGGCATGCTAAAAAAACTCAACACATGGGTTCGAAAGATTTCGGTTATTCGCAATATAAAGCGAATAGAAAGCCGCGATTTTTCGATTATCGCCAGCAATTGCACTGGCGCCTTGCCCTATCGTTTTTTAGCCATGCCGAATACATCGCCAACGGTTAATCTGTTTTTCTACGCGCCTTGCTACATCAAGTTTGCATCCCGCCTAGATCACTACCTCAACAGCGAATTACAGTTTGTGGAGCGTTCCAGCTACGCCGAAGCCGAGAAGGTACACAGCGATTTCAATCGTTATCCCATTGGCGTGCTCGACGACATCGAAATTCACTTTATGCATTACAGCAGTGAAGAAGATGCTCGTGATAAATGGCTACGACGCTCCAAACGCATTAACAGGAATAAACTGCTGTTTGCTTTTACAGACAGAGATCTATGCACACCGGAGCTAATGGAGGCGTTTGATCGCCTGCCGGGTCGCAAGATTCTCCTAACAGCGCAAACGTGTCCGTGGATAAAGTCGGCAATTACGGTTCCTGCATACCACGGTCAAAGTGAAATGGGGGATGGCTACACTAACTACCACACCTTGTCGCACATTAATTACAAGCGTTTGATCGACGGCCCTGCCGACCTGGAAAACGCTGAACTATACGCCGCCCTACCCAATTCAAGTTCGGCCTGAGCAGCATCAGAAGCAGCACGAACGCATAAGCCGCTAATTCGATAAACGCGACAGCACCCGAACTAGGTTTCGCAGCCGCACTACTGACAGTACCCTGTGCTTGGTCTGTCGTTGACTCACTGCTATTGTCTGCAACAAAAAGCGAATTACTGGCTTGGGTTACCATCGAAAACTGAACCCGGTTGTTGTGCTCAACAATATCCATACTGACAATGGGCTCGGCTTCAAGGTCTATCGTTGCTGTCTCAACACCTTGCACATTATTTACAGGTAACGAAAGCACCCTGGATTCAGATGGCCCAACTCTGGAAAATGTACATAAGGCACCGGTAGGTGAGTTGGGCTGGCATCCCGCTGGCCATTCCAGTAAGCCAGCAAGCGATGCATCAATTTTAAGCGACACATCGCTACTGGCTGCAGACTCATTGTTAATAACGCTAACATCAAGCGTTTGCGCATTCAACCGAGCCTCTACTGATAAATCGATAGCATCCAGTAAACAGGTTTTAGTTCTGGCATGTCCAAGCTGCTGCTTACTGCAACTACTGAACTCACGTTCAGTGCGCGACGAAATATGCGGCCACATCAGCTTACGACTTTCACTGGCACAAGCCGTGTCGGTATCGTGTAAAGCACCCAATGAATGTCCAACTTCGTGAGCGAACAGCACTTCGCCAATTTGCGTTGGCTTTGTGATGCCAACATCGTAACCATCGGTTCTACACAGTGTATCGATCCAAGCCAAACCCAGCGGTGAGTCTGTTGCTTGTTTACCGGTGAATAGGTAAGTGAGCGCGCTCTTATTAAACAAAGTACGCTGGTCCAGACGATATTGCCGGAAATCTTTCAAATAGCTTTCAAGTGTAGATGGAGCCGACAACATCGGATTAACGTCGCTTTCATCAAACAACTGCACCTCGTTTATACGAAGCGCCACGCCAAACTCACGATAGATGCCATCGGCCACATTGATCTGAGAGAGCACCTTAGATAACCCTTGGCCGTTGTAATACTGGTTGTACTCATGATCTATAACAACTGAAATCGGAACCACCCGAATGTCGGTAAATGACGTACTGGCTCGCCGCATGATAAGCGGGCTACTTATAGGCGGTGCTAACAACCCATCTAATTGCAGCTCAACTTCAGTTGAACTTGAGTCTGCAACATCACGTGCCCGGCTTGCTGCACTGCCCGGCTTGTAGTAATCGATGGTACCAACAAGCGTGCCGTTGCTTAGCGTAAATTTTTTACCAAAAGCGTACGCCATACCGGTGAGTTGATTGTCAACCAACACAGCTCTCACCCAGGAATCATTATCTCCCTCAACCACACCTGAATAAACCGCAGCAGAGGGAGGGGCTCGGTCACCGAGTTGTCCGTCACGCCAGTTAGTCTCGGTTGTTAGAGTGCTGGCAACCAAACGCAAATTCAAATCAACACCATCAACACTCACCAGCATACGCACCGATCCATCAGCAATATCCTGGCGGGATCGCAACTGACTGGCTTTCTCAAGACTTGCATTTAACATACTCAAACGCTGATCAGCACGCTCATACCAATAACGCGATAGCACAGTTCCCTCTGGCCATCGAAAACCGAACGGCAAGGCTAATGCGGTGTGCCGCTCTCGTAGCATTTCCAATTGCGAGATCGCTGCAAGGGTATTACCAATTTGTTCAAGGTTTATTGCGCGTAAATAATTAGCAGAATTAGTATACGCAGAATCCGGGTAACGACTTTTTAACAGGGATAACGTTGTTAAAGACTGATTGAAATCATAAAGATCCATCGCTTCCACATACGCTTTTAAATATAACGCATCATCCAACAGACTGTTTTGCGGGTATTGTTGAATAATAAACTCAAGCGAGCTGATCGCAGCATCGGCATCGCCGCTATCGCGTTTATCCAGAGCACTTAAGTAATGTGAAAGCGCATTTCCAGCATGAGTGGCTTCATGTAAAACAGCGATTCTGGTTTGTACCGCCGCAAGCTGGTTGAACCTAGGATACTGTGAATTGATTTTTCGCAGCAATTGCAAAGCGTTACCGTATTGCTGTGAATCAATGAATAAGCGCGCTTTCTCATAAGCTTGCTGAGCCTGTTGCTCATCTGCAATTTCCCCAGCATTGGAGTTCGCAGTTACGCTCATAGAAGTTACTGCACTTGTCAGTAAAAAAAACAAGCAAAAAACAACTCGGCGATTACAAAAGCGCTTTAACCACTGAGTGATCACAACAACAATCAGCGAACTGGCTATTAAATTAGCGTACATCGGCATGCGTCGGCAGGCTCGCTTATTTACCGTTGGCGGCCGGCCTTTCTTTATCAGCTACCTTGCCGTGGTTAAAAAAGCTTAAAACGTTGCGACAATTAAGCAAAGCCGACTCAACTTCCTCGGCACTGGGCTGCGGTTGTTTTTCCATCGCATCCAGAATGCGAGTTTCCTGTTTGGCCTCTTCAATTTTGCTTTGAATTTTTTCTAATGCGTTATTCAGGGCTTCGCTTAACTCAGCGAACTCTCGTGTATCACCAGAGCGCAATCGAACATCCAGATTACCCTCACCAATATCACTTAATGCACGCCTGATCGCTAACAGCGGATTGCCCAATTTACGCATGATGTACACACCAATTAAGGCCGTAACAACGGCGTTAACCAGCAACATCACCATTAACCATTGAGTCATTACCGCTGTAGTGGAAGGCACACTGTCGTTCAGCCGCTGCAAATCTTCCGAGGCAAATAACAACGGGGCAGTACCCTGAACAATCTCACCCAGTAAATTGTGATAAAAAATGCCCAGTATTAATGTTGACTGAACAATAAAGAATAAAGTCAACCAAAGTACGCGCCGAATCTGGCGCATTTGAAACGCCTTATCGCGAATTAATGAAAGAGGAAAAACTGCATCAGACGAGCGGGCCATGCCTTTACCACTTGAGAACACCCGCAAGGGGTAGTAACCAAAAATCGGCGTAAAAACAATGAACTTGATGAACATCATCGTAGGCGGCAATGCTATTGCCACCTACGCTTTGCAGTTTGTGACGAGGTTAACGTTTACGGCGTTCCTGCACGGCTTCGGCTAGCTGGGCCAACAACGGCTTGGTAGTATCCCAAGAGATACACGCATCAGTAACACTTTGACCGCGAGTTAATGGTTTGTTTGATGGGTCTTGCGCACCTTCAACCAGGTTACTTTCGATCATGACGCCCATAATGCGTTTGTCGCCATCGCTAACCTGAGCGCAAATATCGCGGCAAACGTAGCTTTGACGATGGTGTTTTTTACGTGAATTAGCATGGCTGCAGTCGATCATCACTTTTTCTGGCAATCCGGCTTTCGCAAGCATCGCGCTGGCATCATCAACACTGGCCGCATCGTAGTTAGTGCTGGCTTTTCCACCACGTAAAATCAGATGGCAATCAGGATTACCAGCAGTTTGAAAAATTGCCGATGTACCTTCTTTCGTTACCGAGAGAAAGTTGTGCGGGTGCTGTGCAGCACCAATAGCGTCTACCGCTATTTGGATACTACCGGCCGTACCGTTTTTGAACCCAACCGGACATGACAGTCCAGATGCCAGCTCCCGATGTCCTTGGCTCTCGGTGGTTCTTGCGCCAATGGCACCCCATCCAACCAAGTCGGCAATAAACTGTGGACTGATTAAGTCGAGGTATTCAACACCCGCTGGCAGACCGAGTTCGTTAATATCTGAAAGCAGTTTACGCGCGGTAGACAGCCCTTTATTTATTTGGAAGCTACCGTCCATGTCGGGATCGTTGATCAGACCTTTCCAACCCACTGTGGTGCGGGGCTTTTCAAAATATACCCGCATAATGATGCACAAATCGTTTTCATACTGCGCTTTCGCTTTAGCCAGCTCTTGTGCATATTCCATCGCTGCTTCAGGGTCGTGTATTGAACAGGGCCCAACAATCACAACCAAACGATCGTCTTTGCCTTTCAGGATGGCGCTAACACCATTGCGAGCTTGTGTAACTGTATTCGCTGTTTGTTCACTCAGTGGGAACTGCTCAATGAGCGATTGTGGCGAACTAAGCTCTTTGGTGGCGTTAATGCGTAAATCGTCTGTTGTTGGCTTCAAAGCTTACTTTCCTTCTCTCGTACCGCTTGCCCAAGACTGGCGAGCAGACTGCTAATTTGTTCGTTGTGTGTTTTTAGAGCTGAGCGGTTAACGACTAATCTGGCACTGATGTCGGCGATCGACTCCAGCGGCACAAGATCATTTGCTTTCAGCGTAGAACCGGTATCGACAACATCAACGATTAAATCGCATAGTCCGACTAGCGGCGCCAACTCCATCGACCCGTAAAGCTTGATTATCTCAACTTGGCGGCCATGTTGTGCAAAGTGTTGTCGTGCACAGTTCGCATATTTGGTAGCAATTCTGAATCGCTTTTTTTCTTGAAGATCGGTTCCGGGAAAACCGGCAACCATTAATCGGCATTGAGCAATGTGTAAGTCCAGTGGTTCAATAAGCCCTTCACCACCATGCTCCATTAAAACATCTTTACCTATAACGCCCATATGCGCTCCACCATGTTGCACATAGGTGGGTACATCTGAGGCTCGAACATTGAGAAACTCTATATCGTCCCGGTTGCTGGCGATAATGAGTTTTCTGGATACAGCCGGGTTTTCAACAGGCTCAACCCCAGCCGCCTGAAACAGTGGCAAGGTTTCATCAAAGATTCTGCCCTTTGATAAAGCAATTCGAAGCGCTTCCATTTTTACCGATCCGGAACGCGCAGTATGTCGGCACCCAGCAAATGAAATTTTTCTTCAATGCGCTCATAACCGCGATCAATATGATAAACACGACGCACTGTGGTTTCACCGTCGGCCACCAACGCTGCCAGGATTAAACTGGCTGAAGCGCGTAAATCAGTTGCCATAACCGGTGCGCCTCGTAAACGTTCTACACCCCGGATAGTCACAGAATTTCCATCTATCGACATATCTGCACCCATTCTTTGCAATTCATTAACATGCATAAAACGATTTTCAAAAACTGTTTCCGACACTTTTGCTGTGCCTTCAGCCACCGCGTTTAAAACGCAGAACTGAGCTTGCATGTCAGTTGGAAAGTCGGGATAAGGCGCAGTCGCAATACTAACGGATTGAGGCCGCTGTCCGTGCATGTCGAGTTCGATCCAGTCGCTACCCGTCGTTATGTCGGCACCAGCTTCCCTGAGCTTGTCGAGCACGGCAGTCAGAATTTCAGGGACGGTATCACGCACGCGAATTTTGCCGCGCGTTACACAAGCACCCACCAGAAAGGTACCGGTTTCAATGCGATCAGGCACTACGCTGTAGGCCGTACCATTGAGTTGATCAACACCTTGTATCGTAATAGTGCTGGTGCCTGCGCCGTCGATCTTAGCCCCCATCTTAATGAGATAGTTAGCCAGATCCACCACCTCGGGTTCGCGCGCCGCATTCTCCAGAACGGTTTCCCCTTTGGCCAATGTGGCAGCCATTAATAAATTCTCGGTACCGGTTACCGTCACCGTATCAAACTGGATACGAGCACCTTGTAAGCGTCCGGCTTTGGCTCGAATGTAACCGCTATCGATAGAGATTTCAGCACCCAGTGCACGCAAGCCTTCGATGTGAAGGTTTACCGGTCGGGCACCAATAGCGCAGCCGCCTGGCAATGAAACTTCGGCTTGCCCGTATCGGGCAACCAGTGGGCCCAGCACTAATATGGAAGCTCGCATCGTACGAACTAATTCGTAGGCTGCGGTGTAATCGTTGATTGATGTGGGATCGACATCAACCTGCATGTTGTCGCCCATCGTCAACTGGCAGCCCATTCTGGCTAACAGAGACATCGTTGTGGTGACATCGTTTAGGTGAGGAACATTGCTGATGCTGGAAGTGCTACTACCCAGCAGTGTTGCTGCCAAAATAGGTAGTACGGCGTTTTTCGCACCGGAAATACGGACATCGCCCTGCAATGGAGCGCTGCCTTCGATCAATAATTTGTCCATGAAAACCCTGAGCCAACAGTGAAAACAGCCGCACTCAGACCAAACCATTAAAGGGTTTGGCCATAGTGCGGCCCAACTCGGGGTTATTGTAAAGGCTTACGCCCGAGCAAACAGCTTAACGTTGCTGCTGCCCGATTATATCAGGCTGTTAACCTGACAAACGTGTGATAGTTGAATCAATGAGTTTGGCAGTTGCGAAAACGTCACTGAGTGCCCTGCTCTTTTAGCTTCGGCTTGCCACTCGATTAAAAGCGCAAGCCCGGCACTGTTACTGCCCTTACTTTCCGACAAATCAATGGTCAGACTTTTTTGCTGTCGAATGAGTGCGCTCACTTTGGCAAGTACTTCCGGCGCGGAATCAAAGTTTAACGCACCAGACAAAGTGACTGTATCGCCGCTGTGTACAACGCTAACGCTGCTAGTTTGCTTTTGCATTCTTCTCTTTCATGGTGGTCAGCAAACCATCAATGCCACCTTTTTCTATTTCACCGGCGAACGCTGTTCTGTAACTGGTAACCAGACTGATTTTATTGACTTCGATGTCGTAAATCAGCCAACCGTCTTTATCGCGGAGCTTGTACAAAACCGGTACGTCACCACCACTGGATTGTTTGAACACGGATCGAACGACAGCTCGATCATCACGTTTCTCAGCGCGGAAGGGTTGAAACTCAATGCTTTCGCCACTGTATTGGGTAAGCGCATTGGTGTAGGTATTTAACAGTAAATCGGTAAATTCGTTAACCAATTCGACTCTTTGGCCATCCTCTGCTTGACGCCAATATTTGCCAACCGCCAGTTTCGTCATGGAGTCGAAATCCAGATTGGGAACAACATGCTCTTGAACCTGTGCGGTCAGAAAAGCTTGATCGGTTTTTATACGCTCGCCTTCTGTTTTTAGAATGTCGAGAAGCGTAGTGGTTGAATCGACCACCAATACCTGCGCAGGATGATCGTCAGCTGCAAGGCTAAACGCAGACGCCACCGTGAATACCAATCCAGTAGCTATTTGTTTGATCAATTTAAAACTCATTTTTGGTCCTTTTTGTCCCTAGCCCAATCGCATTCCATCAATGAAAACTATTGCGGGGCCCTGTAGCTAAACTGATTTGTTTAGCGATTTAACAACACTTGACCGATTAGTCGCTCAAGTACCAACGCCGATTGCGTTAGCGATATTTCATCTTCAGGTTCCAGAAAAATTTCCTCGGCACCCGGCTCCAGCCCTATGTATTGTTCGCCCAGCAATCCGGCTGTATAGATACTGGCAGTTGTATCTTCCGGAAACTCCCTGAACTCATCCTTAATAGTGAGAGTGACATTGGCCTGAAAAGTTTGCGGATCGTACTCAATTCGCGATACCTGCCCAACTTTTACCCCACTGGCTGTGACCGGTGCACGGGCTTTCAAGCCACCAATGTTCTCAAAACTGGCATACAAGCTGTAGCCCGTATTACCTGAGAAACTAGCTAAGTTACTGACTTTTAATACTAATATTGCCATTGCTAGCAGAAAAAGCGCCATAAAGACGCCAACCAAAATTTCAACTGAACGAGAATTCATTTATTGCAGTCCATTAATCAAAACATCAGTGCGGTTAGTAGAAAATCAAGCCCCAGCACGGCCAAAGAGGAATAAACCACGGTTCTGGTTGTGGCGCTACTGACGCCTTCCGACGTCGGAATACAATCTGCTCCCTCAAAAATGGCGATCCAGCAAACAACAAAACCGAACACGACTGATTTAATCAGACCATTCAATACATCATGTTCAAAGCCGACTGCCGACTGCATCTGCGACCAATACGCACCCGCATCAACACCCAACAACTCAACACCAACCAAATGCCCACCAAGCACACCCACGGCGCTGAACATTGCAGCCAACGCAGGCAATGCGATAAATCCGGCAATCATACGTGGTGAAAAAACTCTCTGAAATGGATCTACCGCCATCATTTCCAGCCCGGAGAGCTGCTCAGTGGCTTTCATTAAGCCGATTTCAGCAGTCATGGCAGAACCGGCTCTACCAGCAAACAGTAAACCAGTGACTACCGGACCAAGCTCTCTGACCAACGTAAGCGCTACCAACGCGCCCAAAGACTCCTCTGCGCCGAAACCAACGAGCGTGTTATACCCCTGCAACGCTAACACCATGCCAACAAAAAGACCGGCAACCAAAATAATGGCTAAGGTCATTACACCTGTGGCAAACAGTTGCTTAACGATCAGGCCAAATCGACGAAATGTGCCGGGGAGTGCCAGCAACATTTGCAACATAAACAGGTGAGCGCGGCCAAGTCGCTCGAATACGGTAATCCATGCAGCACCAAAACGCTGAAACCAGTTAGTCACGCATCACCTGCACTATTAAAAAGTTCATCCGCATAATCCGGAGCAGCTAGTTGAAAAGGTACTGGCCCATCGGCCAATCCATTTAAGAATTGTTGTACCCATTCAGATGTTGAGCCCTTGAGCTGTGCTGGTGAACCTGCTTCCACCACAACGCCATCAGACACAATGATGACGTAGTCGGAAATAGACATTGCTTCCTGGATATCGTGCGAAACAATAATGGAGGTAAGCTGCAAGGCATTGTTGACGGTTTTTATAAGCTCAAGCAACATCCCCATGGATATAGGGTCCTGACCTGTGAAAGGCTCGTCGTACATGATCATCATGGGGTCAAGCACTAACGCTCTGGCCAATGCAACGCGTCTGGCCATACCGCCTGATAACTCTGCAGGAAACAGGTTTTTAGCGCCACGCAAACCAACAGCATGCAGCCGCATAAGCACCAAATGACGCACGAGACTTTCAGGTAGCTTTGTATGCTCGCGCAACGGAAAAGCCACGTTGTCGAACACGGTTAAATCGGTGAGTAGAGCGCCGGACTGAAACAACATACCCATACGCTTTCGTAATGCAAATAAATCGGACCGACCAAGCGAGGCGACATTCAGACCATCGACCTCGATGCTGCCTTGAGACGGTTTAATCTGACCACCAATCAATTTGAGCAGCGTGGTTTTACCGGTACCACTTGGCCCCATGATGGTTGTAATTTGACCACGCGGGATATTGGCATTCAGGCCACGGAAAATGCGTTTTGGGCCTCGTTGAAAATGAAGATCTTTGATTCGAACTAGGGTCGAACCGTTTTCGGTTATTGTATTCACAAAGTCGGTGCTCGATTCTTATAGATAAGTGTACCAGTTTGCTTATAAAAGACAGTAATTGAACTTGTATCGAAAAGTAACCGTCTTAGGTTCATTGACGCTCATCAGCTACAATATCTGTCAGAGCCTAGAAACCTTCGAAGTGCATCAGAGCCGCCCAGCAATGAAAAACATCTTGATCCTTTTATTTTTGGTATTCAGCCTCAGTGCCTGTGCAACAAACCCGCCTAATGGGCCAATTTACGATCCTTGGGAGAATACGAATCGGAAAATTTATAGGTTTAACACGGCCTTAGACAATGCGGTTCTGAAGCCGGTCGCCAAAAGCTATCGATACGTCGTGCCCGACTTCATCGAAAAAGGCATTGGCAACTTCTTCAGTAATTTGTCTGACGTAAATGTTTTCGTAAACGATATTTTGCAAGGAAAATTTCTACAGGCCGCCAGCGATGGTGGACGGGTTCTGGTTAACACGTTTGCTGGCGTTGGGGGCTTATTCGACGTTGGCACGCCATTAGGTCTGGAAAAACACTACGAAAACTTTGGTCAGACTTTTGGCGTATGGGGCATGGGTGAAGGCCCCTACGTCATGTTACCGTTATTCGGACCCAGTAATATGCGTGCGACAGCCGGACGCATCACTGAAAGTGTCACCACTAGCCCAACTCGATTTATCGAAGACAACGCCACACGTAATGCATTTCAAGCCACCGATATTGTTAGCCGACGAGCGAGGCTTCTAAATGCCGGCAATGTGCTGGATAACGCGCTGGACCCCTACTTGCTTGTTCGCGATTTCTGGGTACAACAACATCGGCAAGCCACACTAGACTCAGACGAACGCATCGTTCCGGGATCCGCCAAAACAGAACCCGTCGACTCCGATGAACTCGATGAACTCGATGAACTCGATGAACTCGATGAACTCGACGAGCTTGACGAACTTGACGAACTCGACAAGCTTGAAGAAAATGAAACCCCGACGTAATGCACACCGTTAAAGACTTTCTTAAAACAGATCGGGAATCCGTTCTATCGCTGGCGAAGAACGTTGTTGACATCGAAGCCAATGCGGTTAAAGCCATGGGCGAGCGAATCGACGATAGCTTTCTCAAAGCGCTGGAGATTCTGCTAGCCTGCAGCGGACGTATCATTGTTACGGGTATTGGAAAGTCGGGTCATATTGGCAACAAACTGTCTGCCACTTTGGCTAGCACTGGCAGTCCGGCATTCTTCGTACATGCAGCCGAGGCCAGTCATGGCGACATCGGCATGATGCAACAAGGCGATGTCGTGATCGCCATATCGTATTCAGGCTCTTCTGACGAACTACTCGCTATAGTGCCCGGGATAAAGCGACTTGGATTACCGCTGATCAGCTTATGCGGAAACCCGAAATCAGCACTGTCAAAAGCCTCGGATGTCACGCTGGATATCAGTGTAGAAAGAGAGGCTTGTCCACTGGGCCTCGCCCCAACCGCCAGCACCACTTGCACACTAGTGATAGGCGACGCACTTGCCGTTGCACTGCTACGCTCAAAAGGCTTCGACGAGAATGACTTTGCCAGATCACACCCAGGCGGCAAACTCGGCAGACAACTCCTGTTAAGAGTAAGCGACGTAATGGCTAGTGGAGAGGACATGCCAGTTGTTAATCAACAAACTGCGGTACCAGAAGTACTGATGGAAATAACGAAGAAGGGTCTGGGTATGGCGGCCATTACGGATAAGTCGGGCCACTTACTTGGCATATTCACAGACGGTGATTTACGCCGGACGATCGATCAAAATCTGGATATAAGAACCGCCAGCATTGAAGCGGTGATGACTGCCGGCGGACATTCAATAGAGCCAACCACGTTGGCCGTGAATGCGGTTAGTGTAATGCGACAGCACAAAATTACCGCCCTACCTGTGTTAGAAAATAAAAAACTGATCGGTGTGGTTACCATGCATGCCCTACTCGCCTCTGGAGTGGCTTGATGAGTCAACAAGGACTTCCTAAAAAAAGCAAGTTTTTTGCACCCGATATCAAAAACGAAGTGCTTGAACGGGCAAAAAAGATTGCCATATTGGTGCTGGATGTTGATGGCGTTATGACGGATGGCGGTTTAATTCAAGGCGACGATGGCCTTGAATACAAGCGTTTTCACGCTCGCGATGGTCTTGGATTAAAAATGCTTCGTAATACAGGCATTAAGCTAGCCATCGTAACCGGTCGTGAATCTGTTGTGGTTAAAAACCGGGCTAAAGAGATTGGTGTCGTAGCCTTACACGAAAATTGCCATCGTAAGTTTGAAGCGGTCAACCAAATTTGCGAGCAACACAGCGTAACGCTTGAGCAATGCGCATTTATGGGTGACGACATCATCGATCTCCCTCCAATGCGCAAAGTTGGTCTGGCGCTCAGCGTCGCCGACGCACATGCGCTAGTACTCGCTCAGTCTCATTGGGTTAGCCACAAAAACGGTGGTCAGGGTGCTGTTCGGGAAGCCGCCGAGCTACTCATGTGGGCCCAAGGTACGCTACAAACAGCAATGGCTGAATACATAACATGATTGCGCGTATTGTTTCCCGCTATTGGCTATTGGTGCCCTTGTTACTGCTTGCGATTGTTATAAGAGATTTCGTTGAAACTACACCCCTTGATATCGAGATAGAGCAAACGCTCAATATGAGTGAAACCAAGTCCGATTATTACCTGGAAGACTTTAAAACCCGCAAGTACGATCAACAAGGTGTTTTAGAGTATCAAATAACCGGCGCATCGCTTGCCCATTACCCAACGGATGATCGCTCTGAAATAAAACAACCGTTACTGATATTGCACAAAGACGATGTCAAATGGCATATAAAATCGGAAACAGGTCAACTACTGCGAAACCCCGATGTGTTTACTTTACATGGTGAGGTCTTAGTCGATCGCGACTCAGCAGATGGTAAAACTTTGAACATTCGTACCAGTGAATTGTCAATTTCTCCGGAAGGCAACCAAGTACACACGCAGCAAGCCGTCGATATCATTAGCGATACTTGGCAACTACACTCTATAGGATTGCATTCAACCATCGACACAGGCAAGCTCACATTGCTATCGTCGGTAACGGGACACTATGAAGTTGCGAAAAAGAAATAATCCAATCACCGCTCGCGCGCAACGCAGCACAGCTTGGGCTCTTGGCCTGACTTTACTGCTGGGCGTTTTTACCAGCGTGCCACTACACGCTCGCAAAAGTGACTTCAGCAAACCCATCGACGTTAATGCTGACCGTTCAGAATTCGACGAAAAAGCCGGGGTTCAAACCCTCTCGGGTAATGTCCAGATCACTCAAGGCACGCTGCTTATTAAAGC
>CALDTX010000005.1 GCA_937923565.1 uncultured Granulosicoccaceae bacterium
AGGCCCGGATCGCTATGCTCTAAGGGTCACAGGCAATTCCATGATGGATGCTGGTATTCTCGATGGCGACACCGTCATTTTGAAAAAAACCAGCCATGTTCGCAAAGACGACATCGTGGTTGCGCTTATCGATGGTCAGGAAGCTACATTGAAACGGTTGGGTAGCTGTGAAGACGGCATGGTGGCGTTAATACCCGAAAATAAATCCATGACCACCATGCGCTACGCGACTGAAAGAGTCAGCTTTCAAGGCGTGTTGGTTGGTCAATTACGCAGTTATTAAAACGCTTCTGTGGAAGAGTAGGTTGTCGGTATGGAAAAATTAGATCAGGACTCATTGCACGCATTGAAGGTAGCATTCTGCTACATGCCAAAATCCATCGAAGTGAACGAATTCGATTTCGCGGGCCGCGTTGATAAAGTGTTGCAAGATATCGAAACGGTCAAAGAAATACTGTTAGCTAACGACACCGACCCAGACGAGGTCTATGGCGAAATAAACCCCGACGATTCGCCAAACTCCTGTTATTGAATGTTGAAAGCGCATTAGCGCATTTACTTATCCAAACAAATCGTCAACAAAGCGATCTTCAATGCAAGCTGGGCCTTGGTTACGTGACGAATTTACATAGTCGCCCACTTTCTTAAAGTGCAGGGCGTCGTTACTCGCCATCTGCATCAGCGCATCAATTTCTTCGCTATCCCCACTTTGAATCCATCGCAGTGCATTTTCCGGTGTCAGTAACACCGGCATTCGGTGATGCACTTTCGCCATAGCCTCATTAGACTCAATGGTCACCACACTACATTGTGCGGGTTCGCCCAACTTGCTACCGTTTGCCGGTTGAAATATGCCCGCTAGCAATAGGGCGCTTTGGTCGGCTGCCGTAATGTAGTAGGGCAGTTTGGCACCTCCTTCGCGTTGCCATTCGTAGAATCCGGTAATCGGGATGATGGTGCGGTGCGAGCTAATCAGGCGTTTAAAACTGGGCTTTTCGCGAATGGTTTCACTTCTGGCGTTAATCAGCGGTTTGGAGAATTGGCCTGGTTTAGCCCACGGTGGCACCAGCCCCCACTGCATAGACTGTTGCCTTACATGATCGTCCCAAACCACTACATCAAGCGATTGCGTTGGCGCTACATTGAAACGCGGGTCTCGCTTGGGCCATACCTCCATGCCAAGCATGGCCAGTAACAACCGCACACCTTCGTTATCAGATACATTAATTCGTCCACACATAAATTAACCGCCTTTAGTGCCTTGCCTGTTTTATCCTATGCTGATAGAGGCACAAATGGAACCCATTTAGAATGAATGCTGATAAAAGGGAGGCCATATTTGCTCGCTTAAAAGCCGCAAATCCGCATCCCAAAACCGAACTGAACTACCGCAACCCGTTTGAGTTGCTCATTGCCGTCCTACTTTCAGCGCAAGCAACCGATGTCAGTGTTAACCAAGCCAGTAAAGGCTTGTTTGAAGCTGCGCCCACTCCTCAGGCAATGTTAGCGCTCGGCGAGAAAGGCGTACGGCACCATATTCGAACGATAGGTCTCTTTAATACAAAAGCCAAGAACGTTATAAAAACCTGCCACATGCTAGTGAACGATCATGGCGGTGAGGTGCCTCAAACGCGAGAAGCATTGGAAGCTTTACCGGGCGTTGGCCGGAAAACCGCTAACGTTGTACTTAACACGGCTTTCCGACAAATTGCGATGGCTGTTGATACGCATATATTCAGGGTGTCGAATCGTACGCGGATTGCACCGGGCAAGGATGTGTTGCAGGTTGAGCAGAAGTTATTGCGTCATGTTCCTAAGGCCTATTTGTTGGATGCTCATCACTGGTTAATTCTGCACGGGCGCTATGTTTGTGTTGCCCGGAAGCCCAAATGCTACAACTGCAGCATTCGCGATCTCTGCGATTTTCGGGACAAAACACCAGCACCCGATAAAAAATAAAGTTTACTCAAGTGAGGCCGCTTTTTGAGCCTATAAATAATGTGTTAAAGCGCGTGAATTTTACGCATTTAGCACCATTTTAGGCGTGGCTTGCCAATCGGTATGGTTTAAAAAATCGCTGGTATTGCTATGCTTCTATTTTAACGAAAAAAGTACAGGAACTACCCGTGGCTCGTGCCTATCCATTAACCGATCTCGTCAAGCTTGTGCGAGCGTATGGTGTGTTGGCCGGTACGTGCGATGTTGAACGTGTTATTGCGGGAAACCTGTCTCGGCGCTGGATCTCCACTGAGGTCGAGCACTTAGTTCCTCTCGACTCCTTACCGCACAAATTTTTCTATACAGCTCGTGGTAAAGATTTACTGGCCACAGAACTGTTTCCCGATGAAGACATCGACCCGCTCACGATTGATCCGGATCAGCTGGATATTCGATCGCTGGGTAAAGGGCACTTAATCAACACCAATCGTTTGCCAAAGCTTGAGCCTTGCATTCATTCTGCGGTGCTTGCAGCCAATATTTTGTTGGGTGTAAAACTGTATGGAGCACATGGAAAGGGCAATCCGAGTATGCATCACGATCTCATCGTTGCCACTATGCTGCAAGGTGCGCTGGGAAAGCCCTATCGTTACAGTTCGATATCATCAAGCGATCATGAATTAGTCGATGATAGCTATGTGTTTACCTGGTTCGGCGATTCTGTAGCCAGTAAGGCCCGCGCCTTGGCAGATTATCTGCTCACCTTCGAGGCTGCTATTGAAAGCGGGGAGCAACCTGAGCCTCCGGCGTCCAAAGAATTAGCCTCAGCAGTGGCAGCGATAGAAGCAAGTCGATTACGCTTGACGGCCAGGGCGGCAGGCGATCAAGTCATCAGTTTTCTGGACAATGACGCTTTGGCTGAACTTAAAGCCTCGGGTGTCGATGTCAACAGCGAGTTTCCTGAACGGCCCTTTCTGGAGCGAGATTACGCGCGAACAGAAATTGCGTTTGGTTTGCCAGGGGTCGACCACTACGCCTTACGTGAGCCATTGCGCAATACCCTGATGATGGCTGTCAGCGATGCGTTAGCCGACCCTCAAAAGCGTGAGCGTTTATCCGGTAGGCGGGGTAAGGCCGTGCACGAAGTGCATATGAACCTGCCAATCATGGAATATTATGTGGCCGCTGACGCGCCTAATTCGATAGAAACAGTCCATTTGGCCTCTCTCGAAATGATGCGATCATTAGAGAAAGGTCGGCGCAAATCGTTGAGTACAATGGCAGCCCATGCCTTCAGAATTACTGCCATTGCCGAACGTGTTCTCGGCCGTGCGCTAGAACCGTTGATCGTATCGCTGGCGATGCTCCATGATGTGGTTGAAGACGGGTCTTTGCGCGTAACCGGTTATGGGCACTCACTGAGAAAAATTCAGTTTCGGTTTGGTGGGCCCATAGCCGCTATGGTTTCTGAACTGACTGACTCTGCTGTACAAAGCGATGGTCAAAACAAAGCGGAAGCTACGCTTAATCATCCTCATCTTATATCACCGCAAAATCAGTATAACTTTGATAGCTTTCAAAGCACGCAACTTAAAGCCACCGAAACTGATTTGCCGTATACATTGGGCGGCATTGTTATTAAGTTGCTCGATACCGTGGTGTCGTTAGAAGAGGGTATCCGCGACCCGGAGCTGATGACTGGCCATTGGCGTCATAGTGGAGCTCGTATTTATTGGGCTGAGCGCGTGCGTGGCGCTATTTTGTATCCGCTCATTGAGCGGCTGTTACTAGAGCTTAAAGCCAGCCAAATAGACCCAAAGTATAACCGCCGCCCGCATCATGTGAATGTGGTGCGATTGCGAGCAGGCTTAGCATTGCTTGACATGACAATGACGTACCAGGATCTATACACTACGCAAAATCTGGCCATTCTAGCAACAGAGTATGGATTAGACACCTTGCAGCGCGATACGCTCATCAGTCTATTCTTCGATGCCAACGTTGATGAAGATCAGTTTCAGTCGCGTGTTCTGGTTGATTTACTCAACGATGAAAATTTGTTGGTATCTATCGAAAAGGGTAGAGTAGAGCGTCTTGGGTATTCCACGCTATTTTGTAAAGATGCAGCGAAGGGTGCTGAACGTGATGAGTCAACGTTTAAGCAATACAGAAAAAGCGCATTGAGACGGCAAAATATACGCCGAGAATTGCAATTGGATACTGCCGAAAAACTCTCTGCGTTGGCACTTCGCCAAGAGCAGATTTTGCGACGGTTTGATCAAACCTTAGCCCAACAGGATGGAGCCTTTAAGCCCGCTTACGTTGTTAAGGCCGGTTAAGTAACCGACCTTAAGCATTTTATGTTGTGTACCGGTTATTTTTCGTACACAGACTCTTTCTTTAAGAACTTCACTATTAGGTAGTAGAACACTGGGCGTAGCTTTTGACGATTGCTAGCACCAATGGTTTCGATAGCGTGGTTAATTGCAGCATCGGCTTCAGGGCCTTCCACTCCGAGCTTTCGACTAATAAAGCGTGCCTTTACGTTATCCAGTTCTTTTTTGTCTGCCGCTGCTACCAGGTTAGCATCACGGTTATAGAGAGAAGGACCTAAACCTTTTGCGACCGATGAAAGTAATTTTTCATCGCACTCTACGTTAATGCTTTGAAGCTGAGCTTTGCAATCGGTAATGGCTTCATCGAACTTAGACATGGTGACTCCTTAAAATTAAAGCAAGTTTGACGCAAACTAAACTACGTTGAGCTACAGCCTACATAGTTACATCGACCTGCTTATACTAGTCTGATAAAGGTTGTGTGTGCAATACGTGTAGCGCCGAACCAGTTATGGTTCACAAATGATTAACATTTAAACGCTATTTGTGCCTTAAATTGTAGCTTATTGTTAATTGCAAAAATGTTGTAACGTTACTTCACTGTGCGGATTGAGCCTGTAAAGATGTGCCCGAAGGGTTATATGCAGCGCTAATTGGATCGCGTGCCACGTTACTGACACTGATCAAACCGTGTTTGGCGAATACGCGTTGCGCTTCCAGGTAACCTATTTCACTCACGCGAGCATACGATTTAAATTCCATTAACGGTACTTCGCTAACGTCGGGCTCAATGAGTATGTCGAGCATGGCTTTGGTTTCGTTTAGCCGAACAATACTTTTTATATCGGTTGAACGCAGCAATGTTTCCACGAGTCGCGGAATTCTAACGCGCGGTACAAAAGGATTTATACGACTAAAAAACGCTGCCCACCCTGATAACGATGTGCCGTAATTATAGTACTCGCGAATTTCTGCAATTTGACTGACATTAACACCAATGATATTGCCTTGTTTTCCCAGTTTTCTATGCATAACGTCAACTGGAAATGTGTTTAATACAGCGCCATCGATTAATAGTTCACCCGATGGTGTGGGTACCGGCGAGAAAATGCCAGGCAGTGAAATAGTACTTCGTACAACGCGCCACAGCTGTCCACGATCGTGCACAACTTCGCAGCCATCAGCCAGGTTAGATGAAACACAAAAGTAAGGAATCCAAAGATCTTCAATTCTGACGTCGCCGTAAACCTCTTGGCAAAAGCGCGTAAGTTTCGCAGACTTCATTAATGATGCTAATGGTAGCGTGTAGTCGAACAAGGCACTTTTTTTAGCAAATACACTGGATAGCTCATAGATAGCTTCGCTCGATTGGCCCATGGCCATGGATGCACCTAATAAGCCGCCCATGCTAGAGCCACCGACGTAGTCGATATCCAATTTATGTTCTTCAATTAATTTTTGCACGCCAAGGTGTGCGTAGCCTCGTGCACCACCACCGGAAAATACAATGCCCCTTGCACAACCACAAAGTCTGCGCGCTAATCGGGCCATGTGTTTATTATTATCAACTTTTATATGATGGAAGGCATCGAGTTTACGTTTGCGTAGCCATCTGGCTGTATTGCTGGGTTGCTTAACATCGTTTTTGTGGAGCAGAACTAAATTAACGTCGCGTTGGAAGCGTGCGTTTTTAAATAGCGTTGCCAGTTTATGTTCTATTTCTCTGAGCGATGAATTGTTATCTACATCAGCATTGGCCACAAATACTATTTTATCTGCTCGGTTGATACAGCGTTTTGTCCAGGCTGTCCATGTGGTGTCGGTAACGTATACGACTTCCTGAAAGCTGTTTTCTTTGTCATCTAGCCATTCTGCTATGGAGGAATTAAAGATATCGCTGAATTGCGTTTGAGAGACACCGCTTTTTCCATAAAGTGTATCGAAGCCGCGGGCGTCCAAAAATAACGGAGTGCCGATTTTTTTCATTTCGCGCCTAAGCTGCGACAAAAAACGCTTTATGGGTAAACGTGTGTCTAGCGGTACGATGGCAATGGATTGTTCATTTTCGCTGGTGGTTAAACGTTTGGATTTTTCAACGTGCCGACTCAGTATTAGTTTGGATAAGGCAACCACCATATTGGGTTGCTCGGCAATCAGTCGGTTAAAGTGTTCCTTATTTAAAAAGGCTACGGTTGATTCACGCAGAGCATATACCGATGCACTGCGTTTGGAATCTGAAAGCAGGGCTAATTCGCCAACTGTTTCGGGTGCACGAACTTCTGCGATGGCGATGGGGACATTGTTGGCATCTAAGGTTTCGACTCTTAATCTGCCCGAAACCACAATATGCAAGCCATCCGCTTCATCACCTTCATTCAGTATTGGATCGCCACTGCGGTAATGATGTATTTGGGTGGTGTCCAGGAGCTCGTTCATGGCATCAGTGGTGATGTCGCCAAACATGTCCAAATACACTTTTGCTAATACGACGCGTCTTGATAGTTCGGCAGCTGTGTCATACACAAATGCCAATATGCTTGGATCGATATCAGCAAGTTGTTCGAAGGCGAAGCTGGGAAAGCGAGCAAGTTTGGTTTTTTTTGTAGCTATAGCGCTAATGAGGTGGGCTCCACCGTTAAGCACGGCGAAATCACCAGCGGTATCGCCTTTTTTGCGAGAGTGCAGGTAGAAACCGGATTCGGGTTCTTCAGGCTTAACACCGAGATAGAAAGCGATCTCGCCGTCCATCACCACATACAGCGCTTCGCTTTGAGATCCTTCTGAAAACAGGACATCGTTCTGAGCGAGCTCAATAAAGCTGATATGAGGTATTAGATTTGCCCAGCGATCTTTGTCGATTGATCTCACAATCGGCAATTTTTTTAATGCTTTGATCGTTCGAGCTTCACTTCCCATGATTTTTTTTATGTTGGTCGACCTGTGGCCGCTGTCCGTTCCCGTATTGTAGCCTTACAGTGTCTGTTAGCGACCAGCGATTAAATCCCTTATTCATTGCCGGCAGCTAATTGTTGTTAGTGTCGGAGAGGTTGGCTAAAAAACCGAAAATTCACTCAATTTAATGGGCTTTAAATTCGATGTTACCGAAATAAGCGGTGCCATTAGCGCCACTGTTATCACCATCCACCATAACAGCAAAACCATCAATTTGGTCCACATCTATACCAAAAGTGTCTTTGAAATCTTTTGCTACGTCTCTTTTTTGCTGAATCCACTGGCCTTGTAGCTGATTACCACTTTGTACGGCAACCATTTGGGCTTTATCGGTGAATGGGTTTGGCCAGCTAGAACCCTTAGGCATACTCGAAGACCACACGTAGTTGATCGCTAGCGTATCCCAAGGCAGAAAGCCTGTTTTGACTACCACATATAACCTGGCGGGGAAGTCATCGCCATCTTTGCTGGTTTCGTCAGCGATTGAATAGGTATTTTCAATTTTCCAGTGCCAATCCAGCACGGGTGTATTAGCCAGCGATATTTTTTCTTCTTTATATAACACTGAGGCTTCACCCATTGTTTGGGCTTTCAGCGCTCGTAGGCCGTCCTTGTTCACAAGTTCGTAGTTGGTATTACCTTCGAAAGACTTCTCTTCCCACGCTTTCAGTGTTGTGTCTGAGAATTCGCGACTTGAGCCAGTGTTAGCGTGAACTTGCACAGCGCCGAAGAAAATCGCTGTAATCGTCAGAATGGTGCGTTTATGGGTAGTAGAAATAGATTTAATCATAGTGATTCAGAGTTGACGTTGGGTGCAAAGTTCCGCTGCTGCTTCGCAGGTCACAGCATTCGTGACAGCCGAATTTATCCAAATGAAAAGTATTGACGTAAAATACCTGAATACTTCAATCCATGGTGTGCCAACTTATGCGTGATCGCGCAGTGAGAAACTATTGTTTGTTAGCCGTTGGCACCATAGCGACCATTTACGCCCTGATTTTAGTGGGCGGCATTGTGCGTGCAACTGGCTCTGGGATGGGTTGCCCAGATTGGCCCACATGCTTTGGCCGCTGGGTTCCGCCAACCAGCGAATCTCAATTGCCAGCCAACTACCAACAAATTTACGCTGATCGAGGTTATGCCGACACCACCTTTAATGTTCGCAAAACCTGGACTGAATACCTGAATCGTTTGCTGGGCGTTTTTACAGGTTTTACGATTCTTCTAACTTTGCTATTCGCATGGCCTTTGAAAAACACGGACAAACGCGTTTGGAATTTGTCGTTGGCTGCTTTTATTTTGGTTGTGGTGCAAGGTTGGCTAGGCTCGCGTGTGGTCGCCAGTAATTTACACCCCGGGCTGATAACGCTGCACATGTTGTTAGCCCAGGTCATTGTAGCGTTAGTAATCGCTGCGATCATTCGGTCTCAATCGGCCCGGTTAAGCTCCATAAATGTGCAGCAAATGCCGAAAACGGTATATCCGTTATTGGTGGTTGCAATGATTATAGGGCTCATGCAATTAGTGCTGGGTACGCAAGTGCGCGAAGCGATTGATCTTATTGCCAAACAAAGTGATTATATTAATAGACACTTATGGATCGATAATTTACCGGCGATCTTCTCGGTTCACAAATACATTGCCGCACCCATATTGATCTTCAATGCCTGGCTCGTTTTTCAGATGATGAGCCACACAACATCCAAGACACTCAGACGTTTATGCATTTTCTTAATTGTATTATTAGTGAGTACGATCGTAATGGGCATGTCGATGGATCGGCTGAACCTCCCGATTTTCGCGCAGCCCATGCACCTATGGCTCGCCTCGCTTATCCTAGGCGTACAGTTGGCATTGCTACTTATCATGCAGCTAGCCACCCACAGATAAGGGGACGCAAACAAAAAAGAGGACGGAAATAAAAAAGGGGACGCAGCAAAAAAGGGGACGCAGCCCTTTAATAC
>CALDTX010000006.1 GCA_937923565.1 uncultured Granulosicoccaceae bacterium
GCGTTCTCATCAACGCGCTTATGCTGCCATGACAGAAGGCCGCTTCGATAACGAAATTGTGCCCATTGAAGGCCATGATGAAAACGGCCTGTTCACGCTTATCGAAAAAGACGAAGTCATTCGCGCCGACGCATCGTTGGAAGCACTGGGTTCATTGCGCCCTGCATTCGTACCTAAAACCGGTACTGTAACTGCCGGTTCTTCTTCGGCAATTTCAGACGGTGCATCGGCTATGTTAGTGATGTCGGGTGCCAGTGCAAAAGCGCAAGGCTTAACACCCATTGCTAAACTTCGCAGTATGGCTGTGAGTGGTTGTGATCCTGCCATCATGGGTTATGGCCCGGTGCCTGCCAGTAAGAAAGCGCTGAAGCGCGCTGGGTTAACCATTGCCGATATCGACTACGTTGAGTTAAACGAAGCGTTTGCAGCGCAGTCTATTCCGGTAATTAACGATCTGGGCTTGGCCGATGAAGTAGACAACAAAGTGAACTTAAACGGTGGGGCGATTGCGTTAGGCCATCCATTGGGTTGTTCGGGTACGCGTATTTGTACAACGTTATTAAACGTGATGCAACAGAACGATGGTCAGTTGGGTTTGGCAACCATGTGTATTGGTATGGGGCAGGGCGTTGCTACTGTTTTTGAACGCTTGAGCTAAACACCCGTTACTGTGTAGTTCAAAGAAAGACGTGAGCGATGCTGATTGTCGTCATCGGCTCATCAATTGAATTAGGTGCTGGTTGTAAGTACTAAGGCAGCCAGCCCACCTCACCCAACTTATAATCATGCCCCTCAGGGTGTGCATTGTTGTAATGCCACATCCGCGTTAACGACACATTATCAATTTTAAACGCAACACTTGTGTGCAGTGGCAATTGCAAGGCGTAATGCAGTGCAGCCATAATCGTACCGCGATGTGCAACGCACACAATATCTTCTCCAGCATGTTGTGCTTGCATCGACTGCATAAAGTCACTAACTCTTTCCACCAAGTGACTAAAGCTTTCACCGTTGGGTGTGGTTTCAAAAGGCGACACCGGGAAGTGGCCAATAAAGCCATCGTTGCGTTGTTGGTGAAGGTCTACAATGCGCTGGCCGTTCAGATCGCCAAAGTCCATTTCCTGAATGCGTGCATCCTGTACCAGCTCGCTTGCGTTTGCACCGGCGGCAATTAATGCGTTTGCAGTTTGTTCGGTTCTGACCAAAGGGCTGACAATCCAGCGTGCCTGCTTAGGCAATCGGCTTGCCACACCTTCAAATACTGCTATATTGCTGCAATCGCAATCCACATCCAAACTGCCGTACATGATGTCGCGTACTTGTGGTACTGGTGCGTGCCGAACCCACCAGAAACGCGTAGCATTTGTGTCTATAGGTAAATGAGGGTGGGTAGCTGAGTTATTCACTATGGCCTTGATAGTTGAATTGAGTGTGAGAGTATAGCGTGACCAACACAGAAAGTAGACTTTTGAAGCTGGCTGAACGCGTCGATGATGCGCGCGACGACTTGATAGCGCTCACGCAAGCCTTAATTCAAATGCCCACCATTAATCCGCCAGGTGTTGGCTATCTGGAAATTTGCGAATTTGTTGCCACACGTATGGCCAAGCGCGGATTCTCTACCGAGCTGGTGCGCGCCGAAGGTGCCATAGGCGATTCCGATAAATACCCACGATGGAATGTTATTGCTCGCCATGAAGGCTCTCATGCAGGCGAGTGCGTGCACTTTAACTCGCACAGCGATGTGGTGGATGTTGGCGATGGCTGGACCGTCGACCCGTTTGCCGGTGTGGTGCGCGATGGCAAAGTGTATGGCCGTGGCGCTTGCGACATGAAAGGCGGCTTGGCTGCATCAATCATCGCCGCCGAAGCCTTTATCGATACCTTCCCCGACTACGCTGGCAGCATCGAAATCTCGGCCACGGCCGATGAAGAATCCGGCGGCTACGGCGGGGTGGCTTATTTGGCTGAGAAAGGCTGGTTCAATCCGGAACGTGTGCAGCATGTGATCATTCCAGAACCGCTAAACAAAGACCGTATATGCCTCGGCCATCGCGGTGTGCTGTGGACCGAAATTGAAACCTATGGCCATATTGCCCATGGCTCCATGCCGTTTTTAGGCGACTGCGCTATCCGGCACATGGGTGCTGTGGTTGAGCAGCTGGAAAACAAAGTGTATCCGGCTTTGGCGAAACGCCGAACCAGTATGCCGGTGGTGCCCGATGGCGCTCGGCAGTCCACAATGAACATTAATTCCATGCACGGCGGTTTGGCAGAACCCGAAGAAGGCTACACCGGTTTGCCCACCCCGTTAGTGCCGGATCGTTGCCGCATGGTGCTCGACCGACGCTTCTTAATGGAAGAAGATATCGAACAAGTGCGCACAGAACTACTCGATGTGCTCGAAGAGCTGGGTGAAACCCGGGATAAATTTCGTTATGAAATGCGCGAACTGTTCTCGGTGCTACCCACCATGACAGAGCGCGATTCACCGGTGGTAACCGCGGTTGCTGATGCCATTAAAAGTCAGCTAGGTTGCGAACCGGAGTATGTGGTATCTCCCGGTACTTACGATCAAAAACACATCGACAGAATTGGTCGCATGAAAAATTGTATTGCTTACGGCCCCGGCATTCTTGATCTTGCGCATCAACCGGATGAATACATTGGCATTGATGATATGCTCGATTCAGCAAAAATTATGGGTAACACACTGCACAGTCTGTTGATGAGTCAATAGTGAATGCAACTAATAAATCAAAAGTGTAATCAACAGTGAAAGCAACTTATCAATTAACAGCAAATGCAGCGTTGCAAGCCCTGATACAACTTACCAATTCTGATAAAACATAACAATAAAGTAAAGCGGTACACCACTACCTCGATAATTTTGGACACACGTTTAATGACATCCCCAGTTGAGCATTTTGGTTTTGATCCCTCGCATATTTATTTGTCCGGTCGCTGGCAAGCCAGCCATGGCAATGATCTTATACCGCTGGAAAACCCGTCGAACGGTGAAATGCTGTGCCACATTGCAAAAGGCAGTTCGAACGATATTGATGCAGCGGTAGAGGGTGCGCAAGGTGCTTTAAAAAGTGGTTGGGGCAGAGCCACTGGTGTTGAACGAGGCAGGGTGCTGTATCGCTTAGGGCAATTGGTTTCTGAAAACATCGAACAGCTAGCCGTGTTGGAAGCCATGGATGTAGGTAAGCCCTTAGCGCAAGCGCGTGCCGATGCCATCGCCTTAGCGCGTTACTGCGAATTTTATGCAGGCGCTGCAGATAAAGTGCATGGTGAAACACTGCCTTATCTGGATGGCTACACGGTTTATACATTAAGGGAAGCGCACGGTGTTACCGGGCATATCGTGCCGTGGAATTATCCCATGCAAATTATCGGGCGTTCCGTTATTGCAGCTTTAGCCATGGGTAATGCTTGTGTGCTAAAGCCTGCAGAGGAAGCCTGTTTAACGGCTTTGGTTATTGCACAGTTAGCCGGTAAAGCTGGCTTGCCTGCCGGCGCTTTGAATGTAGTGCCGGGTATTGGTGCTGAAGCTGGTGCAGCGCTGTGCGCGCATCCGGGCATTAATCATGTGTCGTTCACCGGTGCGGTTGGCACTGGCACGTTGGTTCAACAAAGTGCTGCAGACAATGTAGTACCGGTTACGCTTGAGCTGGGTGGTAAGTCGGCGCAAGTGGTATTCGATGATGCAGACATCGATGCGGCGTTACCGTTTTTATTAAATTCAGGTATTCAGAACGCCGGGCAAACCTGTTCGGCGGCTTCCAGACTATTAGTGCAAGAAGGTGTTTATCAACAAGTGCTGTCTAAAATGGCACAAGGCTATAAAGCACTAACGGTAGGTAATGCGCTAGACAACATAAACGTTGGGCCACTGATATCCAACCGGCAAAAAGAAATTGTTGAAAATTTTCTGGCACAAGGCTCAGATTTAAACGTAGTTGCAAAAGGTGAGTTGCATGACAACGCGCATCGAAATGGACACTATGTGCTTCCCACGTTATACGCAGACGTTGATCCAAACCATACCCTAGCCCAACAGGAAATATTCGGGCCGGTGCAGGTGCTGATTCCCTTTAAAGATGAAGACGAAGCTATCGCTATTGCCAACGGCACGGATTATGGTTTAGTGGCATCAGTATGGACGGCGAACGGTGCCCGGCAAATGCGCATGGCAAAGTCTTTACGGGCTGGTCAGGTGTTTGTGAATAATTACGGCGCTGGTGGTGGAGTAGAGCTACCGTTTGGTGGTGTTGGTAAGTCGGGCCATGGTCGGGAGAAAGGGTTTGAAGCGTTGTATGGGTTTTCAAC
>CALDTX010000007.1 GCA_937923565.1 uncultured Granulosicoccaceae bacterium
TGATGCGATCTGCCGCATCGTTCGTTGCTTTGTGTGGTACTTTTTCTTTGTTGTTCTGCGGCATGTACTGCATAAAGCGCCGCACTTGTAACAGTGTTTCTATATCGTTATCGAAAGCACCATCGGCCACACTACTTTTAGTGGTGTGAGTGGTTGCACCACCCAGTTCTTCTTGTGTGACTGTTTCGTGTGTGACTGTTTTTACCACTTCCGGGCCGGTAACAAACATGTAGGAGGTGTCGCGTACCATGAAGATAAAGTCGGTCATTGCCGGTGAGTACACAGCACCACCTGCGCAGGGTCCCATAACTAACGAAATTTGTGGCACTACACCCGATGCCAATACGTTTCTTTGGAAGACATCGGCATAGCCTCCTAATGATGCAACACCTTCCTGAATGCGCGCACCACCCGAATCGTTAATGCCAATAATTGGTGCGCCAACACGCATGCTGTGTTCCATCACTTTCACAATTTTGCGCGCATGGGCTGCTGATAACGAACCGCCTAATACGGTGAAATCCTGGCTGAACGCAAAAACGGTGCGGCCGTTAATTTCGCCATAACCAATGACAACACCATCGCCGGGTATTCGGTTGTCTTGCATACCGAAGTCGTGGCAATCGTGCTCTACGAACATATCCCATTCGCGAAATGTGTTCTGATCAAATAAAACCTCAAGCCTTTCTCTGGCGGTGAGTTTTCCTTTTGCGTGCTGTGCGGCAACACGTTTCTCACCGCCTCCGGCAAGGGCTGCGGCGCGTTTGTCTTGTAGTCTGGCGTGTATATCAGTCATGTTGAATACTTATCACGATTTAGCGTAACCGAGCTTTTGTAAGGCATCACTCACTTCATTGAGTGCACTGGGGTCTTCAATGGTTGCTGGCATTTTCCAGTCATTGGAATCGGCGATAGCGCGCATGGTGCCACGCAGTATCTTGCCCGAACGTGTTTTGGGTAGCTTGCTAACAATAGCAACCGACTTAAATGCGGCAACTGGTCCAATGGTTTCACGCACCCGCGCTACCAGTTCTTTTTCTATGGCTTGATGATCTTTTGAACTGCCGTCATTTAAAATGACCAAGCCGATTGGCAGTTGGCCTTTTAATTCGTCGTGAGCACCCATCACTGCACACTCTGCTACATCCGGATGACCTGCCAAGGCTTCTTCAATAGCGCCGGTTGAGAGTCGATGGCCTGCAACATTAATGACATCGTCTGTTCTTGCCATAACGAAGGCATAACCGTTTTCATCGATGTAACCAGCATCACCTGTTTCGTAGTAGCCGGGAAACTTTTCGAAGTATGCGCTTTTGTAGCGATCAGGTGCGTTCCATAAGTTAATAAAAGTCCCTGGTGGTAATGGGAGCTTTATAACTAACGCACCGATGTCGCCAGTTTTTAACGGCGTGCCATCATTGGACAGTACTTGTAGATCGTAGCCGGGAACAGCCACCGAAGGTGACCCCGATACAACGGGTAATTTTTCGATGCCCATACAATTAGCGCAAATCGACCAGCCAGTTTCGGTTTGCCACCAATGATCGATAACATCAACTTTCAGTTTGTCTTGTGCCCACGCTAGCGTGTCCGGGTCGCAGCGTTCACCCGCCAAGAAAAGCGATTGCAAACTTGAGATGTCGTATTGATTTAAAAAGTCGCCTTGTGGATCCACTTTTTTAATTGCGCGAAATGCCGTTGGTGCAGTGAAAAGCACTTTTATTTTATGTTCGTCTATCATGCGCCAAAAGGCACCGGCATCCGGCGTACCAACGGGCTTACCTTCGTAGAGCACAGTGGTGCAACCGTGAAATAGCGGGCCATAAATAATATAAGAATGACCAACAACCCAACCGATGTCTGATGCTGCCCAGTACACGTCACCGGGTTCAACGTCATAGATATTCTTCATGCTCCATTTGAGAGAGACCACGCTGCCTCCGGTGTCGCGTACAACACCTTTGGGCTGCCCCGTAGTACCTGAGGTATATAAAATGTATAAAGGGTCGGTGCTATTGACCGGTGTGCAGCTTACCGGTGAGGCGTTGGCGATTACATCGTGCCAATTTTTATCGCGGTTGGCTTGCAAAGGAGCCGTCACTTGTGGTCGTTGCAAAAGAATACAACTGCGTATTTTGTGCGAAGCCATATCAATGGCTTGGTCGAGCAGGGGTTTATATTCAACGAGCCGCGAAGGCTCAATGCCACATGAGGCACTGACAATGACTTCAGGCTGACAATCATCGATGCGAACGGCCAGTTCGTTTGATGCGAATCCACCAAACACCACTGAATGAACTGCGCCTAAACGCGCACAAGCTAACACCGCAACGATGGCTTCCGGGATCATGGGCATGTAAACAAGAACCCGATCACCTTTGCTGACACCTTCTGCAGCTAGAGCACCCGCAAATGTAGCGACGTCGTCGCGCAGTTCGTTGTAAGAGATATGGCGTTTAGTGTCGGTAATCGGGCTATCGTAAATAAGCGCAATCCGTTCACCGTGGCCGTTGTCGATATGCACATCGAGTGCGTTGTAGCAGGCATTAATTTGCCCGTCTTCAAACCACTTGTTGAACGGGCTTTGGCTGGTGTTAACGCCCACGCTTGGAAATTTGTCCCAGTGAACTGTTTTGGCCGCCTCTAGCCAATATTGACTTGGATCTGCAATAGAAAGTTGGTGCTGACTCTTATAATTACTCATGTGTGCCTCATCATGCAGTTCGGGTACCTCCGATGAGCATCCCGAACATTACGTGTGACACACAGTATAAGCCTAGGACACGGGTGTTTGGAGACTCTTGCACCTTCTGAGAGCGCACAGCGCAAAAGCCACTAAGGCCCATGGGCCGAATAAGCCGGCGTACTCGGTAACCACAACATCTGCGCTACCGGTTGGCTCGTCGTTGTGATAGGGGCTTTGTTGCTGGCTATCCGCTTCAAGCGGCAGCGATTGCAGGTTGTCGAAACCTCGATGAGTTGCCGTATCGAGTAGCTCATCTGACCAGGCATCGTGGATGTCAATTGTTACATTGTATTGGCCGGCGTAATAATTAGATCGCAGTTCGGTATCGACTCGGTATTCGTCGCCAATGGTCAGGCTATAAACGGTAAATCGGGAAGTGGTATGTAATAAGTACATTTCGCCGTTGTCTTGTTGCAGGTAGATCTTTGCGTAAACGTCGGTATCACCGTAATCGCAGTCCACATCGATGCTCAGACTAAAGCCTGCATAGTAGCCATCGTGGTCGGCATCATTGAAAAGCAACATCCCGACGTTTGCCACCCATACTCCTGGCCGGTATTGATCACGGTGTTTCCAGTCTTCGTGCTGATTCGATGAACGAAAGGTTTGGGTCTGTGTGGCAAGGGTTTCCAGTGAAGCTTGATAGCCTTCCGACACCGCCACATTATCGTTTTCGCTAAGCAAGCGCAGCTGTGATTCGGCGTGGGCGGTGGCGTGTAGTCCGGTTAACGATATGGCAAGGCACAGCCCCATTGGCTGCCATATTGGCTTTACGAATTTACTCAGTTTATTGGCAAGTAACATTGCACGATTCTCCTGATGAGTCTTTAAATTGTGCTTGCAGAGTAAATTGACCCAACTGAACGGTGCCTTAATTGTAAAAACACGTAAAAGTGTCAAATATCGAGCGATTTGACAGCCAATCATTGCCTCTAAGCGGTTGATGTGCAGTGAAATTTTTCATAACGACATTGACATGTGCGTGGTAAAAGCCGCACAATTAGACAGCGGTTCTATGCGGAGTCGGTTGTGTGTTTTTTGAAGTGCCGCGCATGTTGGTCTAGCTACTGACGCTTACTATAAGGATAAATCAAGATGGCGAAAGGGCAGTCATTACAAGAACCCTTTTTGAATACCTTGCGAAAAGAGCGGGTGCCTGTGTCAATATATTTGGTGAACGGCATTAAGCTGCAAGGCCAGATCGAATCATTCGATCAGTTTGTCGTATTACTTAAAAACACAGTCAATCAAATGGTGTACAAACACGCCATATCAACTGTTGTCCCGAGTCGGCCTGTAAAAATAGCCATTCCGGGAGAAGAAGAGGCCGTCGCTGAAGAAAGCTGACCGTCCAATATAGGGCACAAAAGCCCAGGAGTTTTTTGCCCACTTGTTTGAAAGACCTGATACCGGAGACAACGCTCTCCTTGTTTTTGTTGATGCCAATCAAGGTACCCCAACCAGAGCCCCTCACGAAGTAGATCAAGCTGCAGCCCTCGAAGAATTTGTTGAGTTGGCGAAGTCAGCAGGCTTGAACGTGGCCGATGTAGTCACAGGATCTCGCCAAAAGCCCGACCCAAGGCACTTCATCGGGAAGGGTAAAATTGAAGAGCTAAAACTTTTACTGAGCACGCTGGAAGTCGACGTGGTGCTCTTTGGGCAGCGTTTATCGCCCAGTCAGGAGCGCAACCTGGAGCGTGAGCTGGCTGTGCGGGTGCTGGATCGATCATCGTTGATTCTCGATATATTTGCGCAACGGGCACGTACTTTTGAGGGTAAGTTGCAGGTCGAGTTGGCTCAACTAACGCATTTGTCTACCAGGCTTGTGCGCGGCTGGACGCACCTGGAACGGCAAAAGGGCGGTATCGGACTTCGCGGGCCGGGTGAAACGCAGCTTGAAACAGACCGACGCTTGTTGAACGATCGGGTTAAAATGCTCAAGCAGCGGCTGGTGAAGGTTAGAAAACAGCGGGCTCAGGGCAGGAACCAGCGCAGCAAATCAGGCGTAGCAACCGTTGCACTGGTGGGTTACACCAATGCAGGGAAGTCGACACTTTTCAACCGGCTAACCTCTGAAAAAGTTTATGCGGCGGATCAACTGTTTGCCACCCTTGATCCTACGCTAAGACGCCTCATATTACCCGGAGGTACAACGGCTGTGTTAGCCGATACGGTTGGGTTTATATCCGATTTGCCGCACGAGCTGGTGGAGGCGTTTTTGTCTACACTTACTGAAACTCGCGAGGCCGACTTGCTGCTTCACGTTGTTGATGTCAGTGATGAATTGCGCGAGCAACGGGTAGCCGATGTTGATCAGGTGCTTAACAGCATCGATGCGGAAGACGTGCCGCAACTTATTGTCTACAACAAGATTGATCGAACCGGTAACGAAGCGCGTATAGAACGCGGTGATAATGGTGAAATAGAAGCGGTATGGCTTTCCGCTCAAACCGCAGATGGTGTAAATTTACTGCTCGATGCTATTGTTGAGCGGGTTTCCAAACACAGGACGATCGGTTGGCTGCATATTACACCTGCGCAAGGGAAACTCCGGGCGCAACTTTTCGATGCCGGTGCAGTCATTGAAGAAAGGGTTGAGAACGATGGCAGTTCCCGACTTCATATTGATCTGGACACAATCGACTACTCTCGATTAGACCGGGAACATGGCTTGAGCCAACAATTTAACCCTGATACGCCAGCTCTGGTGGCGTCAGCAAGGGCTTAACACATTGCCAGTACGCTGGCGTTTTGGAGCGAATAAAGTATGGCTTGGAACGAGCCGGGCGGTAACGATAACGATCCGTGGGGTAACCGCAAAAACAATTCGGGCGGCCCTCCCGATCTTGACGATGTATTCAAGAACTTGAAAAAACAGCTGAATGGCCTTTTTGGTAATAAAGGCGGAAGCGGTAGCAACGGCAGTGGAAACAATGCCGGTGGTGGTTTTTCAGGTAGCTCACTGGGAGGCAAAGGGGCGGCTGCGCTTGCGGTGCTAGCCTTCATTTTGTGGTTGGGCACCGGGCTTTATATAGTCGAGCCTGCTCAATCCGGTGTGGTTACCCGCTTCGGAGCTCACACTGTCACGCAAGGTCCTGGTTGGCATTGGCATTTGCCGTGGCCAATTGAAGATGTCGAGAAAATTAACGTCGAGCAGGTGCGTACCGCGAAAATGACGCAACAGCTAACGTTGACTCAAGACGAAAATCTTGTACAAATTACGGTGTCTGTGCAGTACAACGTCAAAAATGCGGAAGATTACCTGTTCCGAGTTCAGGGGCCTGACGAAACGCTCGACTCCATTGTTGAGAGTGCGGTGCGCGAAGCCATTGGGCAAACCAACATGGAATCGATTCTTACCACTAACTCAGCAATTACCGTGGGCGATGCAGACACACCGGCCGCGCCGGTGGAAGATTCAGATGCCTTGCAATCGCAAACCTTTGAAACGGTGCAACGCATTCTGGATAGCTACCGCACGGGCTTGATCGTAACCGCGGTCAACCTTGAAGAAGCCCAGCCACCCGATGAAGTGCAGGCTGCGTTTTCTGATGCAATCAAGGCTCGCGAAGATAAAGAACGAATTATCAGTGAAGCGGAAGCCTATGCGAACGAAATACTACCGCGAGCACGAGGTGATGCTGCCAGGATTACTGAAGAAGCTGAAGGTTACAAAACACGTGTAGTGCAGTCTTCAGTCGGTGAATCACAACGCTTTTTATCACTGTTAACCGAGTATGAAAAAGCGCCCAAGGTTACCCAAGAGCGTTTATATATTGAGGCCATGGAAAGCGTGCTCAGCAACACCAGTAAAGTGCTTAACGATGGTGGCGATGGCAACTCGTTAATGTACCTACCTTTGGATCAGTTAATGAAGCAATCAGCATCAGGTTCAGGTACACCGTCCTCAACAGCGGGAGCCACAACTTACAACAGCACCAGTAGTGATCAAACGCGCTTTACCGACATTTCACGAGATGCAGCCGAGCAGCTAAGAGATGCCGCTCGATCCAGAGAACGGGGATCGTTACGATGAACAGAATTCTAAATCCGATATTTTTAGCCGTTCTGGTCTTAGGTGCTTTAATACTGTCGTCGTTGTTCTTCACGGTGCATGAACGTGAGCTGGCTCTTAAAGTTCGATTAGGCGAGATCAACCGATCAGACTACGAACCCGGTTTGCACTTTCGGGTACCCGTGGCCGATAAAATCATCAAGTTTGATGGTCGTGTCCTTACGCTGGATGTAAAGCCAGAGAAAATGCTAACTGCTGAAAAGAAAAACGTGATCGTGGATTTTTTCATCAAATGGCGCATCTCTGATGCTGAAACGTTCTACAAACGTATCGGCCAAGTGGAAACGCGAGCCGATGCGCGACTAACGCAGTTGGGTAACAACGAGGTTCGTAACGCGTTCAAACAGCGCACGATCCGTCAGGTGGTGTCGTCTGCGCGATCAACACTGATGGACGAAATCGGCGAAAAACTCGATGCACAAGCCAACGGTTTAGGTATCGAAATTGTCGATGTGCGTATCAAGAAGGTAGAGCTGCCTGAAGACGTTAAAGGGTCTGTTTACAGCAGAATGGAAAAAGAGCGTGCCAAGATCGCTCGCGAGATTCGCTCAGAGGGTGAGGAGAGCTCAAAGAAAATTCAGGCAACAGCTGATCGTCAGCGCGAAGAAATTCTGGCGACGGCGTATTCGACTGCTGAGCAAACGCGTGGTGCCGGCGATGGAGAATCAGCACGAATTTATGCCGAAGCTTATTCGCAAAACCCGGACTTCTATAGCCTTTATAGAAGCCTGAGTGCCTATCGGGCCGCGTTCAATAACAACAATAACGTGTTGTTATTGAAGTCGGATTCTGAATTTTTTCGATTTTTTAATGGTCCTGCTGCTGGCGTTGGCCAGTAGCAACGGCTTTTCAACTCACCGCCGAAGTGGCAGCTCAGAATTCCTCTGGCTGTCATTTTGGTGTGTTTCAGGGCAATTAAATGTGGGTAGAAATTCTCACAGCATTGGCAATAGTGCTGGTTATTGAAGGCATATTGCCCTTCCTCAACCCCGATGCCTACCGATCTGCGATGCAGTCGATGCTAAAGTTTCCAAATAACACGCTGCGTTATGTGGGCTTGTCAAGTATGATTGTCGGTGTCGTCATTCTAACTCTCGTTCGATAACAAACTCGTGGCTGTAAAACCCTCAGATCGCTGGCTTTTGCCAGACGGCGTAGATGAACTCTTGCCCAATGAAGCCAGACTGGTAGAGCAGACGCGCAGGCGTGTTGCCGACAACTACCGTCTGTGGGGGTTTGAACTGGTTAGTCCGCCGCTTATCGAATACCTGGATAGTCTGTTAACAGGCACAGGTGAAACCATGGATCTTCAAACCTTCAAGTTGGTTGATCAGCAAAATGGCCGAACATTGGGTGTTCGTGCCGACATGACGCCTCAGGTTGCTCGCATGGATGCCCATGCGCTCAGAAGTGATACACCGAATCGACTTTGTTATATCGGTACGGTGTTGCGCGCACAGGCTGATGGATTTGGTGGAACTCGGAGCCCTCAGCAGTTCGGTGCTGAGCTGTTTGGCCATGCTGGGCCGGAGAGCGATATCGAGATAGTCAGACTAATGCTGGAAACAGTGCTGCAAAGTACAGACCAACCAAAAGAACTAACTTTGGCTTTAGGTCATGTGGGCATCTATGCCGCATTAGTGAATGCATTAGATCTGGATGCGGCGGCTGAATCCGAATTTTTTGAGGCAGTGCAGCGAGGATCTATTCCGGACATGCATGCGTTATCGGATCACTTGTTCAGTGCTGATGCCGAGCAGGCCCATAAAGCAAAAATGTGGTTTGAACAGCTCATGCAGTTAAGAGGCGGTGTAGGTGTTCTGCAATTGGCAGAACAGGCTTTTGCCGAGGCACCCAGTGGTGTTGCTGATTCTATAGATACCTTATCTGTGCTGGTTTCGGCGATTACGCAAACCCACCCGAACATCAAATTTCATATAGACCTTTGTGAACTGCGCGGATTTCAGTATCATACCGGCGTTCTATTTTCTGTTCATACAGCAGCAGGTGACGAACTTGCACGGGGTGGACGGTACGACGATGTGGGCGCTGCCTTTGGCCATTCCCGACCGGCAACTGGTTTTAGCGGAGATCTAATCAAACTCGCCAAACACAGTGAGCCAGCCAACCGGCAAAACGCTGGAATTTATGTTGCTCAGGATAGCGTGGGTGCTGCATGGCAAGAAATCTGTCGTTTACGACAAGCCGGCGAGCAAGTGCTTACTGAGTTGCCGGGCACTGGTCAAACTCCGCAATCGGTGGGCTGCGACAGACAACTGTTGCTGATCGATGGGCAATGGCAAATACGCACCGTTTAGTGCGATCAAATTTTATATTTCAAAACCGAATCTAGGAACAACATCGCATGGCCAAAAGTGTTTTAGTGCTTGGACTTCAGTGGGGTGATGAAGGCAAAGGTAAATTTGTTGACTTACTCACTGAGCAAGCGTCTGCCGTTGTGCGTTTCCAGGGTGGTCATAATGCCGGGCATACGTTAATCGTTGGTGAAGAAAAAACGGTTCTGCATTTAATACCAAGTGGCATTTTACGCGACAACGTTATTTGCGTTATTGGCAATGGCGTTGTGTTGTCAGCTGAGGCATTGACTGATGAAATCGCAATGCTGAAAGAACGTGGTATCAGCGTAACCGACAGAATTCGTATCAGCGGTGCCTGTCCATTGATTCTTCCTTTGCACTCAGCACTCGATCAGGCGCGCGAGAAGGCCGCCGGTGCCAATGCAATTGGTACAACCGGTAGAGGTATTGGACCGGCTTATCAGGATAAGGTGGCGCGCCGAGCATTGCGCGTGCAAGATTTATATAACCTTGACCGCTTTAACGAAAAACTGGAAGCCTTGTACGGATTTCATGAAGCGAACCTTTCACGTTATAACGTTGACACGCTCGACTTAGACGCGATGAAAGAAAGAGCCAAATCCTACGCCGATTTATTGCTGCCTTTTGTTGATGATGTGCCTGGCATTCTCGATACTTATAGACGCGACGGTAAACGTATTTTGTTCGAAGGTGCGCAAGGCACTTTACTCGATGTTGATCATGGTACATACCCTTACGTGACTTCTTCCAACACGGTTGCCGGCAGTGCCTGCAGTGGTTCAGGTGTTGGGCCTAATGCTATTGAGTATGTATTGGGCATCGTTAAAGCCTACACAACCCGAGTTGGCGAAGGTCCTTTCCCCACCGAATTGTTCGATGAAAGCGGGCAAATTTTAGGCGAACGTGGTCATGAGTTTGGTGCTACCACAGGTCGTGAACGGCGTTGTGGATGGTTCGATGCCGTTGCGGTTCGACGTGCTTGTTTGCTTAACGGTGTAACAGGCATGTGCCTGACTAAACTGGATGTTATGGATACGCTGGAAAGCATTGATATTTGTGTTGCCTACGAACTCGATGGCAAACGACTAGACCACATGCCGATCGGTGCAGACGATCTTGCCCGATGCGTGCCCGTATACGAAACCATGCCAGGCTGGCAAAGCAAAACAGAAGGCGAAACGGACTGGAACAAACTGCCTCCGAATGCGGTTGCTTATGTGCAGCGGCTGGAGGAATTGGTTGGTTATCCGGCGCATATTGTGTCTACCGGACCAGAGCGTTCTGAGAATATTTTCAAGGTGAACCCGTTCGCGTGATGCGGCCTTAGTCGGTTAGTTCGAATTATGCGAAAAACTGAACTGGTCATTTTCGATTGCGATGGCGTGCTGGTCGATTCCGAAACTGTCTCTAATCAGGTTTTGGTGGCGAATCTGGCCAACTATGGTTTAAGCCTAAATCTCGAAGAGGCGATGAGTCTTTTTGTAGGCGGCAGTATGCAAGGTGTTATGCAAGAGGCGACTCGTTTAGGTGCTGCTTTGCCGGATAACTGGATTGATGAAATTTACGCTCAAACTTACCTGCGACTAGCGGAAGGCGTTGACCCCATCGATGGTATCCCGGCGTTATTAGCCCAGCTATCGAAAATGGATATGCCGTTTTGCGTTGCCTCCAATGGCAGTCAGGAAAAAATGAGGATCACGCTCGGTCAGAATGGCTTGTTACCTTTGTTTGAAAACGCCATGTTTTCTGCGCACGAGTTGCAAACCTGGAAGCCAGACCCCGATTTGTTTTTAATTGCGGCCAAGCATTTCAATGTTAAGCCCGCGCATTGTGTTGTCATTGAAGACAGCAAAAACGGTGCGCTTGCTGCTAAAAGGGCAGGCATGTCGTGTTTGGCTTATGCGCCGCACGGCGAAGATCCTGCATTGCTAGCGCATGGCGCTCATTGCTTTTCTCAAATGGGTTTGGTTGCCGGGTTAATTGGCTTGTAACGCAAGTTTACTCAACAGTTGCTGATCGAGTTACTACAATAGCAAGCTTGTCGTTGGGTACCCTTAATCAGGGTAGAGCTATTGAGTAACAGGGGTTTGATGGTGCCGAGAAGAGGACTTGAACCTCCACGAGCATAAGCTCACTAGCACCTGAAGCTAGCGCGTCTACCAATTCCGCCACCTCGGCAAAGGTGTTGGCCACGTTCGAAAACGTGGATCGCGAAATTTACCGGTGTCTTGCTAAGATGTCAATGCATTGTTTGGCAAAACACTGTTTAACCCACTCACCTAACGGGTCAATCAAACTCAAAGACTGCTTAAATCGTTTTTGTAAACAATAAGGTGGTTATTGGAAAATATAGCTAATCCGCGCCACCGTAGCGTAATTAGCGTAATCTACCGGCTTCCTATGGACTAATACTGCTGCATGAGTAAACCCAAACGTAACAAGAAAAGAAAACCTAACGATCCTCACTTTGCTCGCGAAAAGGCAAAGTACGGGAAGCCTATTGCTAGCCGTGAACACATTCTGGATTTGCTGCAAGCTGAAAAAGCGCCGCTTAAATTTGACGCATTGGCGTTAAAGCTTGGTTTGGATCAGGACGAAACAGATCTGGACGCATTGCGCCGTCGGGTTAGGGCTATGTTGCGCGATGGGCAGCTCATCGAGAATCGTCGTGGTGGTTTGGTGCCGGTCAACGATAGTTCCTTAATTGCGGGTCGAATTAGTGCACACCCTGACGGTTTCGGTTTTTTGATTGCTGATGAAGTCGACCCTGAAGGCGATATCTATTTAAGCGCCAAACAGATGCGTTTGGTACTGCACAGCGATCGTGTTGTGGTTAGTGTTATTGGCGTTGATCGACGCGGACGTCGCGAAGGTAGAATTGCGGAAGTTATAGAACGGGCTAACAAATCAGTGGTTGGTAGATTAACTGATGATAAAGGCGTGTTCGCGATTTCACCCGATAACAAAAGACTGCATCTTGATATTCTCGTGCCGCCTTTGCAATTGGGTGGCGCTAAGAAGGGCGACATTGTAGTTGCGGAAATTATTGAACAACCGAGTCGTAAGCACCCGCCGTTGGGTCGCGTTATTGAAGTGCTGGGTAAGCATATGGAACCCGGTATGGAAATTGACATGTCATTGCGCAGTCACGATATTCCTTTTGATTGGCCAGAAGAAGTCACCGGTCAGGCAGCAGCAATTACCCCTTCAGTGCAGCCTAACGACAAGCTAGGGCGTAAAGATGTTACCCGTCTACCATTGGTCACGATTGATGGTGCCGATGCCAGAGATTTTGACGATGCCGTTTATTGCGAGGCAGACAAAGATGGGTGGCGTTTGCTGGTGGCGATTGCCGATGTAGCTCATTATGTGCCGTTTGATACACCGCTAGACGTTGAAGCGCAGAAGCGTGGCACGTCTGTGTATTTTCCGGGTCGTGTTGTACCGATGTTGCCTGAGGTTTTATCTAACGGTTTGTGTTCTATAAACCCAGGTGTTGAACGCTTGTGCATGTTGTGCGAGCTCAGTTTGGACAGTAAAGGCGGCATTAAACGTACGCGGTTTTATAACGGCGTTATGTTGTCTCATGCTCGCCTCACTTACGACCAGGTTAACAACATGTTAACGAACCCCGATGGCGATCTTGCAACAGAACACAGTGAGCTTTTACCGCACCTGCAGTCATTGCATACCTTGTATAAAGTGCTGGCCGCCAACCGGCAAAAGCGTGGTGCTATCGAGTTTGATTCTACTGAAACACGTATTGTTTTTGATGATAAGAAAAAGATAAAAGAAATTGTTCCGGTAATTCGCAATGACGCGCATAAGCTGATTGAAGAGTGCATGATCTTAGCGAACAGTGCAGCGGCCGGCTACTTGGAGCAAAGTCAGATACCGGCCTTGTACCGTGTTCACCATGGTCCGAAAGCTGATCGTTTAGAAGATTTACGCGCCTTTTTGTCGTTGCACGGTTTATCGTTAACCGGTGGCATAAACCCAACTGCTCTGGATTATGCGGCACTGGCTAAACAGTTGGACGGGCGTCCCGATCGATCGGTTATATCAACCATGATGTTGCGTTCTATGCAGCAAGCGGTGTATCAGCCAAGAAACGACGGACACTTTGGTTTGGCGATAACCCAATATGCTCACTTTACATCTCCTATTCGACGATACCCCGACTTACTGGTTCACCGCGCGATAAAGCATATGCTTCGTCGGGAATCGGTAACTTTATATCGATACTCTAAAGAGCAAATGGCAGCCCTTGGTGAAAGCTGTTCAATGACAGAAAGGCGTGCCGATGAAGCAACCCGTGATGTGGTTAGCTGGTTGAAGTGCGAGTACATGCAAGATCATATTGGCACTGAGTACCCAGGTGTTATTACGGCGGTTACGTCCTTTGGATTGTTTGTTGAGCTTCAAGGCATACACGTAGAAGGCTTGGTGCACGTTACAAACTTATCCCGCGACTATTATCGCTATGAGCAAGCAGCGCAAGCCATGATCGGTGAGAGAACTGGCACGCGCTATAAGCTGGGTGATGAAATTCAAGTGCTGGTGCAAGCGGTTAATCTGGAAGAAAGAAAAATCGACTTTGGTTTAGCCGGCGCTGAAGGTGAGAAGAAAGCGTCTGAGCAGCACAGTAAAAAGCGTAAAAAGCCGAATAAAACGGATAGAAAATCGAAACACGCTAAAGCGCCAGAAACTGCCGGTGCGGTAGCTGTAGCGGCAGATACCCAAAATGCCAATAAACAAAATGCAAATGTCAGTGCGAAGAAAAAAGCTGCCGTAAAGCAAAGAGCCTCTGATGTCTCCAAGGTTAGCAGTAAGAAAACAGCAAAAATTGCGGCGAAAACAGTCTCAAAGACAAGTGCCAAAGTTAGTGATGCGAAGCCATCTAAACTAGCGCCAATCGCTTCTGCGAAGAAGCAGTCTAAGGTTGCGGCTAAGGTCAGCGCGAAGAAGCAAGCGAAAGTTGCCGCTAAGGTCAGCGCGAAGAAGCAGGCGAAAGTTGCCGCTAAGGTCAGCGCGAAGAAGCAAGCGAAAGTTGCCGCTAAGCTCAGTGCGAAGAAGCAGGCGAAAGTTGCCGCTAAGGTGAGTGCGAAGAAGCAGGCGAAAGTTGCCGCTAAGGTGAGTGCGAAGAAGCAAGCGAAAGTTGCCGCTAAGGTCAGTGCGAAGAAGCAGGCGAAAGTTGCCGCTAAGGTCAGTGCGAAGAAGCAGGCGAAGGTTGCCGCTAAGGTCAGTGCGAAGAAGCAGGCGAAGGTTGCCGCTAAAGTAAGCGCGAAGAAGAAAGCAAAAGTGTCTGCTAAGGCGACAACCAAGAAAAAAGCCAAGGCTTCAGCATCAGCTAATGCCTCGAAGAAGCTTGCCAGCAAAAAGAAAGCAACTGCAAAGAAAGCCGGCAAAAAGGCGCGGTCTAAACGAGGGTGAGCAACGAGATACCCGATAATGGTTCTGAATGGCTCGGTGGGCTGCACGCTGTAAAGTCTGTTCTGAAGGCGAATCCTGCCGGCGTGGAATTGCTGGTGGTGCAAAAAGGGAGAAGAGACCCTCGACTGCGCGATGTGCTATCGCTTGCTGAAAAATCAGGCATTCGGATCGAAGAAAAGCCCAAGAGTGAATTGGAAGCGTTGCTGGGGCGGCGCGAGCATCAAGGTGTTCTGGCGCTTTGTGCAGGTCAGCAGGTGGGTAATGAAACCGAGCTGATGGCTTTAGTTGCTACGGTAACCGAACCGCTACTGATTCTCGTGTTGGACGGCATCACCGATCCGCACAATTTGGGTGCCTGTTTGCGCAGCGCTGATGCCGCAGGCGTACATGCTGTGGTTACACCTGCAGATAACAGTGTGGGTATTACCCCCACGGTGCGCAAAGTAGCGGTGGGTGCAGCGGATTCTGTGCCTGTGTTTCGGGTAAGCAATTTGCAACGTGCATTAAGCAAACTCAAAGCGGCCGACGTTTGGGTGTATGGCGCAGCCGGAGAAGCCGATGCGCTGGTTTATGGTATCGACTGGAAAGGGCATTGTGCCGTGGTCATGGGCTCGGAAGGGCGTGGATTAAGGCGCTTGACTCGTGAGGCCTGCGATCAATTGTTTTCAATACCGATGCAGGGCACGGTGAGCAGCCTGAACGTTTCAGTTGCCACGGGTGTCACGCTTTTTGAAATAGCGCGCCAACGACAACACAGTTTGCCACCCAATTAACACCAAAAACGGCTTTATTGCCCGCCGAATAGCAGCGAATTAGCGCAATCTGCATTGTTTATGCTGTTGGCATGCTGTATTATTGGAGGGCTTTGCAGTTCGGCAATATTGCCTTTACTCCTTGTCCAGATTCCAGAATTTATTCTAAATCGGGCAAAACCCATAGGGAGCGACAATGCGTCACTACGAGATAGTGTTCTTGGTCCATCCAGACCAAAGTGAACAAGTACCCGCCATGGTTGAACGATACCGTGGCATCATCGAAAGTCAGGATGGTGTTATCCACCGTCTGGAAGATTGGGGCCGACGTCAGTTAGCTTATCCAATCAACAAAGTATACAAAGCCCATTACACGCTGCTGAACATAGAGTGTAATCAAGAGGCTCTTGACGAACTCTCCAGCGCCTTCAAATTCAATGACGCCGTAATTCGTCATATGGTGCTTTTACAAGATGGCCCAATTACTGATGTTTCTCCTCTGATCAAGAAAGAAGAAACGCGTGGCGACGAAGAGCGTAGAGCTCGTGCCAGCGATAGTGAAGAGCCAGTGGTCGACGAAGACGACATCGAAGAAGTTGTCGCCGAAGACCCAGCCGTCTAATTGATCGAATAGGAGTTTATCTATGTCACGTTATTTCCGTCGTCGTAAATACTGCCGCTTCACTGCTGAAGGTATTACAACTATTGACTACAAAGACCTTGAGCTTCTCAAAGGCTTTGTAACTGAAACTGGCAAAATTGTGCCAAGCCGTATTACAGGCACAAAAGCGCGGTATCAGCGTCAGCTGTCTACAGCGATTAAGCGCGCTCGTTACATTGCTTTGTTGCCGTACACCGATCAACACTAATAATCCTTTAACTTTTTCTTAGCTTAGAAAAAGTTGGAAAAGCGTTAACGATGCTTGCGATAGCGCGAATAGCAGAGCAGGGAATTTACGGGGCGGCAGGTGTATGTGCCGCCTTCATGCTTTTCGCGATTTTGGTTTTTGAGCAAGTCATGGCAATGGGTTTGTTGCTTACACCCATTGCACTAATAATCAGTGCGGCAGTTTTGGTATTTGTAATACTTCGCCATGGCGAGTCGGCGGCGCTGAAAATGTTGATACCAGCTGCTGTTATTGTTGTTGTAATAACAGTTGTGATGCAAATTTTCTCGATTCGGGTGCCGATTTTTATGTTCGTGGCCTGGTTGGGAGGCGGTTTGTTAGCCGTCGTGCTAAGAAGAACAGTGCGGCTCGATTACACCGTACTGGCTGCTATACCGATTGCTTGCTTTATCGCTGTGATATCGGGTTTTTTCCATGAACGCTTAACGCTGTTCTGGAAAACACTGTTACTGCAAAGCATTGCGCCGATGTCTCAAGCGCAAACCGATCAAGTAGCGTTGGATAAGATCACGCAGTTGCTAGAAAGCATGGCGCCTTTATTGTCGCAGTCTGCTGGTAACTGGGCCATTATTGTGCTGCTTTGCAGTGTGTTTTTGGCGCGCTCTTGGCAGGCGAAATTGTTTAACCCAGGTGGATTTCAAAAAGAATTCCACGCACTGAAACTGGGACGCAACGCAGTGTGGCTGTGTTTGCTGGTTGTTGTGATATCGATGTTGGTTAATGGTTATTTCTGGCCTGCAATAGCATCGGTGTTTATGTTTGTTTTTTTTATACAGGGCTTGTCTGTATTGCATTGCGTTGTTAAGCAACGTGCAATCAGTCAGGGTTGGCTAATTGGTCTCTACATCTTGATGCCGTTGCCACAAACGGTGTTGCTTGTAGGCGCACTAGGGCTGGCGGACAATCTATTACGATTGCGCCAAACATGAGTTTGTATCGGGGATACACATGCAAATCATTCTTCTTGAAAAAATCGACAACGTTGGCTCTTTAGGCGATCTTGTTGATGTACGTGCGGGCTTTGCCCGTAACTTTTTACTGCCGCAAGGCAAAGCGGAAATGGCGACCAAAGAAAACGTTGAAGCGTTTGCTCAGCGTCGCGCCGAGTTGGAAAAACAACAGGCTGAAGCGTTGGCTGTGGCTCAAGGCCGTGCCGAAAAACTCAACGGAATGAAAATTACTATCACGTCCAGAAGCGGCACTGAAGGTAAATTGTTCGGTTCAGTTGGCACCGAAGAAATTCGTGCAGCGCTTGAAGCGGCTGGTGAAGCGGTTGAGAAAAAGGAAATCCGACTGCCAGATGGTCCGCTTCGCAACATTGGCGAGCATCCGGTCAGTTTGCACCTGCATACTGATGTTGATGCAGAAGTCGTCATTGAAGTTGTTGGCGAAGAAGGCGAGTAATTCGCGCTCCTGGCGCAATGATTTTCTATTGATGCGCCACATTATCGAGCCTGACTGTTACAGTTAGGCTCGATTTCGACTCTCCGGATACTGCTGTGGTGTCAACACCTGACGATTTTGCTCTGGAATTTGAGTCCACCAGTGACCTGGCCGCTCAGCTCAGCTCTGCGCGTATGCCGCCGCACTCAATCGAAGCGGAACAGGCGGTGCTCGGTTGTCTGATGCTCGACACACAGGCCTTTGATAAGGTCTCTGACCTTGTCGTAGAAAGTGACTTTTATCAGTACAATCATCGGCTTATTTTCAGAGCGATCAATACCCTTGCCGGTCTTAATCAACCCACCGACGTTGTGACGATTGCCGGGCACTTAGAGCAGCATGGCTTACTCGAAGACGCCAACGGAATCCATTATGTTGGTGCGCTTGCGCAAGAAACACCCAGTGCATCCAATATAAAAGCTTACGCTGAAATTGTTCGCGAACGCTCGGTGCTGCGTCAGCTGATCACTGTAGCCAATGAAATTGCTGACAGTGCGTTCGATACCGGTGGTCAAACCAGTAAAGATTTACTCGACGTTGCTGAATCTAAAGTGTTTGCTATAGCCGATCAAACCAACCGGTCTGACACCACCGGTTTTAGCAACATTAAAACCGTGCTGGCCACCGCTATCGAGCGAATTAACTTTCTGTTTGAATCCGATTCTGCGATTACCGGATTATCGACCGGCTTCGATGAACTGGATGAAAAAACCAGTGGCCTGCAAGCCTCCGACTTAATTATTGTTGCGGGTCGTCCTTCGATGGGCAAAACAACCTTCGCCATGAATTTGGCCGAACATGCAGCACTAACAGCCGACGCACCGGTTGCTGTATTCAGTATGGAGATGCCTGCCGAACAACTTGGCATGCGGATGATTTCTTCCTTAGGCCGAGTAGAACTACAAAAACTACGAACCGGAAATCTGGCTGAACAAGACTGGCCGCGTGTTACTTCTGCGATAACGTTGTTAAACCAAAAACGTAATTTGTTTATCGACGATACGCCAGCCTTAACACCTAACGAATTGCGCGCACGTTGTCGGCGTTTGGCACGAGAGCATGGCATCAGTTTAATTGTTATTGATTACCTTCAGCTAATGCAGGTGGCCGGTAGTGGTGAGAACCGAACCGCGGAGATATCCGAAATTTCCCGCTCGTTAAAGTCTTTGGCAAAAGAGCTTCAGGTGCCGGTTATTGCATTGTCGCAGCTAAATCGTAGTTTGGAGCAACGCCCCGATAAACGCCCGGTTATGTCTGACTTACGAGAATCGGGCGCGATTGAGCAAGACGCGGACGTTATTATTTTTATCTACCGTGACGAAGTTTATAACCCGGACGACGAAGAGAGCAAAGGTAAGGCAGAGATATTAATTCGTAAACAGCGTAATGGTCCAATTGGTTCTGTTGCACTCACTTTTCTTGGAAAATACACGCGCTTCGAAAACTATTCGCCTGAGGTTTATTCGGGTGAATTCAGCTAAGTCCTGGCACAACCGTTCAGTAGAAATCACTATCGACCTTGCAGCAGTTAAGCATAATTATTCGATAGCGAAGCGTTTTGCCGGCAGCCAAAAACTTTTTGCTGTGGTTAAGTCTGATGCTTATGGCCATGGCGCAATTGAGGTGGCCAAGAGCTTGCGGCAAGCCGATGGTTTTGCCGTTGTAACCGTTGCTGAAGCGCTTGAGCTGCGGAATCATGGAGTCCATCAGCCAATATTGGTGCTGCAAGGCCCGCAGTCTGTCGATGACTTTCAACAGATAGTCCATCATGATCTTTGGTGTTCTGTGCACGATCGCGAACAGCTCGCGATGATCTACGCACAGCCGCAAGTGGCTCAAGTTCCGCTTTGGATCAAACTCGATACAGGTATGGGTAGGTTAGGCTTCACAGCTAACGAATTGCCTGAATTAAAGCACGCATTCCCTAATATTGTTTGGTCGGGCATGATGACGCACTTTGCTTGCGCCGATGAAATAGAAAATGGTTACACCGCCAAGCAAATCGCTCAATTTAATGAGATAGCTTCTGATATTGGTGTATCGGGCAGCATGGCAAATTCAGCCGGTATTTTGGCTTGGCCGGATTCCAAAGCCGACTGGGCAAGACCCGGCTTAATGCTTTACGGTTGCAGTCCAATAGACCAGAATTTTGATAATTCGCATGCCTGCTCGGTAGATTTGCTCCCGGCGATGCGTGTCACCGCCCCCATAATCGCCCTGAAACGTGTTACGAACGGCAGTAGCATTGGTTATGCAAGAACCTATATTTGCGAAGCTGATCGCCTTATTGCGTACTTGGGAGTAGGTTATGGTGATGGTTTGCCAAGAATTTTAGACAAAACGGCAAAAGTAATGCTGCATTCTGAGCAGTGTCCGCTGCTTGGGCGTGTATCGATGGACTCTATAGCTATTGATGTTTCAGCCATAGCTGCCGTTAAAGTGGGTGAGCGAGCGACACTTTGGGGGCCTGAACACCCTGTTGAGCGGCTTGCCAATGCCGCGGGTACTATCAGTTACGAATTGCTGACCAATATCCGGGGACACAGAGTTTATATCGACTAATTACTGCGATATCGATTAGCAAGACAAACTTGTTAACAAGTAATCGTTTCATACCGTTAAACCTGAGGGTCTAACGGTACGATTACCAAACATTGATAGCGCAGCAATGGTAACTTAATCAGTAAGTGCACTATTGAAGTATTAGATCAACTTATCGTTCAAGCAAAGTGAGTTTGTTCGGTTTGTCTTCCCAGTCTTTTGCATCGGGTGGAGGATCTTTTTGAACGGTTATAACCGGCCAAATGGCTGAGAGTTCTGCATTGAGTTCAAGATACGGCTCATCTTCGGGCTTCATGTCTTCTTCAGCGACAATTGCGTTGATGGGGCATTCAGGTTCGCATAAAGAGCAGTCAATGCACTCTTCAGGGTCTATAACGAGAAAATTGGGTCCTTCGTGGAAGCAGTCTACGGGGCAGACTTCGACACAGTCGGTATATTTACATTTGATGCAGTTTTCGGTAACGACGAAGGTCATTTCGGATTCTCTCAGTTGGCTCGCTAGTTGCAAATAGTATCAAAAATTTCGTCTCGAGATAGTCGGATTGACTTGGGCAGTGGCACGGAGCAGTGGCCAGATAACGGTATTGACTGTCGATACAGAAAAAGTTTAATGAGAATGTCATGAATCAAATAAAAAAAGTAGTCTTTCCCGTTGCCGGTATGGGCACACGCTTTTTGCCCGCAACTAAGGCTAATCCCAAAGAAATGTTGCCTGTGGTGGACAAACCACTGATCCAGTATGCAGCTGAAGAAGCTGTAGCCGCTGGTGTGGAAACATTGGTATTTGTTACTGGCAGAAATAAGCGTTCAATTGAAGATCATTTCGATACTGCTTATGAAATGGAACGGGAGCTTGAAGCAAAAGGCAAAGATGAAATGCTCGCGATACTGCGAAACATTTTACCGAAACATGTCGATTGCGTTTTTATTCGACAATCTCAGGCCTTAGGTTTGGGCCATGCAGTATTGTGCGCAAAGCCTGTTGTGAATA
>CALDTX010000008.1 GCA_937923565.1 uncultured Granulosicoccaceae bacterium
CACTAGTGCTTGCAACGCATAGTGCTGCTTTCTCAGCATGTTGTTCATCATGGATTACATACTTAGGTGCGCAATCAGAAACGATGTATTCCAGCTCGCTGTTGGAGAGTCGCCAGTTTAGCGGTACAACCACAACACCCAAACGTGCGGCAGCAAACAGTAGAACGAACATATCGGGGTGGTTGAATCCAAGCCATGCAATACGGTCGTTTTTTTCAAGCCGCCATTGTTGTTGCAAAAACAAAGCGGTGCTGCATGCCCGAGAATAGAATTGATTAAAACTTAGACTGCGTGTGTTGGTAGTCTGTTGATCGGCATGCTCGCTAGCATTGGCGTGATAAACAATCGCTGGTTTTTCACCTTGCAGAACGGCTTGATGTTCAAGCTGTGTCAGTAAATCGCCCGATGCCAGCGCTGCATTGTTTGCTGTACTGTAGTTGGAAGGATTTGTCACTGGCTCAGCCCATTAGTGCTCTGTATCTTCATCGCTTTCGCCTTCGTTGTATAAGGCGGCTTTACCAATCATGTCGAGGCACAGTTCCGCTGTCCACGGAAGCATCAGTGCACCGCAACGGCTGTCGCGATACAGCCTTTCTAACGGTAAGCTTCGTAGCATAGCTTGCCCACCGCAGGTGCGAATGGCTAGCTGGGCTATTTCGTTCGCATTCTCCATGACGCTGTACTGGGCGCTCCACGCTCGTATAATGGATTGCTTGCTGGGGTTTGGGCAAGCTTCGGAAATGCTTTGAAACCACAGTGCTTTGGTTTGCTCCAACATAATATGCATTTGTGCAACGGCTATTTGTTTAGTGGGGTACATACGACGCTTGATCGGCGGCGTATTGGGTACTTCTCCGCGTAAATAGCTTACGGTGAAATCATAAGCTGCTTGCGCTATACCCATATAGCTTGGTGTTAGCGTCATAAACATGTGCGGCCATTGCTTTGCCGCTTGAAAGTACACGCCCCGCGGCATCAGCTGTGCATTTTCCGGTACAAAAACATTGGTGAATTTTAAGGTGCGAGATACAGTTCCTCGCATGCCCAGTGGATCCCATTCGCCACTGACGCTTACACCGTCGGCGTCGGCGGGTACTGCGATATACATGGTGTTACGACGCGATAAAGCGGCGTCCGGTTTTTCTATCTCTGTACACAGCGCACCATAATAGTTTGCGTGGCCCGAAAGAGATGCGAATATTTTAGTGCCGTTAACAATCCATCCACCGTCAGTTTTTAAGGCGGTGGTGCCGAAAGCTTTTTTACCAGCAGCGGCGGCACCGCCTTCTGAAAATGGCTGAGCATAGATAGCACCGTTGTCGATAATGCGTTGATAGTGAAGGGCACGCGATGTTTCCAGAGCCGACTTTGTGTCAGCTGGCAGTTCCAGTTGGTCGGCCAGAACGCTTGTCCATAAGCAGGAGCTAACATGCATATTAAACGTTAATGCCGTAGCGCCGCAGTAGCGCCCAATTTCCGCAGCCATTAGCATATAGGTTTTCAGGTCTGCGCCACTGCCTCCGTGTGCTGTAGGGATACAAACACCCAATAGGTTTTCTTTGTGTAAGTCGATATAGTTTTCGGTTGGAAAGCGGGCGGCTCGGTCGTAAGCGGCTGCACGTGGCGCAAATTTTTCGGACGCCAGCGTACGTGCTTTGTTGTTGAGCTGTGCTTGAAACTCGGTAAGCTTCCATTCAACGGGATCGAAAATGGGTTTATCTGACATGCGTAAAATTCTCTAAAAATTGCCGTAATATTGCAGTTGTTTCGTCAGCTTTTTCTATGTTGACTAAGTGCCCGGCTCCGCGTACCACATGAAATTCTGCGTTGCTTATTTTATTTGACATCTTCTCCATGGTTGCCCATGGTGCGTTGTTATCCAGTTCGCCTGCAATCAGGCAAACCGGGCAATTTAATTGAGCTATTTCTTCACGACGGTTGAACTCAACCAAGCAAGACAATACTTGTTTGTAGGTGGCTTTCGGTACAGCCGACATCGACAATTCAGCGCTTGCGAGCGTGTCTTGGTCTGTTTCCGGGCCCACAATTTCGGGGATAAATTGAGTGGCAAGTTCAGGCATGGTTTGCCCATTGTCTAATGGTGTAAGGCGGGCTTTAAGAAAGGCTTTTTTAAAGCTGTCATCGCGCCCTCCGAAAGCTGAAGTAGTGGCTATTAAGCTTAGGGACTTTATGTGTTGCGGAGACTTTAATGCGCTTTCCATTGCGATCATGCCACCAATAGATTGCCCGATTAAATGTACAGAAGATAAGTTCAGCGCCTGTATTAATTGCAACAGTTTATCGCTGAGCGTGTCGAAGCTCATGAGTTTTAACGGCTCTGAGTTTCTATACCCGGGCATATTCCACGCAATAATTCGATACTGGTTTGATAGGCTGGCTAGCTGTGGAGCAAAGCTTGTGTCGTCGCCGCCAATGCCATGCAAGCAAATAACAGTGTCGAGCGGTGTATGGTTGTTTTCAGACTGTGACGGAGTTTGCTCGACATAATGGATGCCAGTGCAAGTGTCTGCTACAGCTTGGCTCATGTCACTACAGTTCCGTTACTCACTACCGTTTTCTCATCGAGGGTGATCGTGCAATTCATGATGGGTAAATCGAAATGGCCTCGAGTAAATCGCTTGGCAAATTCATTTGCGCCAGTGGAGTACAGAAAATTACCTGCCAAGGCTCGCAGTTCAGTGCCATTAATATCCGCTTTATCGTACATCGTTAATGCTTCGTAGCGAGAAGCTGTGTTTAAACCCCAGCCCACGTGGCTTGTTGCGTAAGCTTCTTTCTCGTTGAAAGCGGTGAGATAATTGCGCATGAGTGCGGCATCACTACCACGGCCTTGTATGTCAACGATATAATCATTTTCGATGCTCAGAACGATGTCACTTTCGATATAACGTTTAAAGGTTAAATTGATATCGCCGGGTGCCATTACCAAAGTGCCGTTTACGGATCCTGCTGCAGGAAAACTAACGACTAAGCCTGCAGGCCAGTGAGCTAACGTACCTGGTCGATCAGTCCAGCCCCAAACGCCAACTGTTGCAGCGTTGCGCATGCTAACGCTTAACTGTGTACCCGCATCTGAATTCACCTGCATCTGTTGGGCGAGTTTGCATTGCTGTACTGCTTGCTTAACTACTGTTTTATGTGCTTCTACAGGCGTAAGCCTTGCCAATACTTCCGGGTGTTCGTTGGAGATGTTCATTATACGAGCGCCACTGCTGAGTAGAGCAGCAGTTTGTTTGGCATGCATTAAGCCCTCAAGCGTCATGTCGATGATGACATCGTAATCGGATAAGGACTTTGCAATCTCAGGGTGGTTATCGAGTGCGGTGCTTGCGCCAGTGGAACGAATTATAGGGCCATCATTTGTTGACTGATGCGCAAGATCAATTAGCGTAAAGTCCAGCCCTAACTTTGTAAGCGCTTGTTGAGCAAGCAGCTTGTTGTCTTGACGAGCGAGCGGTTCGCTAAGCACAGCGATTTTTTCACTGGCTTTGATCTTACACAATGAGAATACGTTGCAAAATGCATCTAGCCAATATGGGTTAATTTGCTCCAAATTGATCTCTCTTTTCTCGGCTGGCGTTAATCATCTGATTGTCAAGGATACGGCAATACAGGGTGCTCTGGTGCCCGGATAAAACTGAGGATTGCTGGGTGTCGACCAACATTGTGTGCTGTGCACAGTATAATCAAAAGCGGATCACCAGAATGATGCGATTTAGGGTTAATTGATACACTATAATGATATTCGAGCGGGGAAATAGTGCGCTATCAGCCTTAATCACTTGATCCTATTGTCCTTTGGCATTAGGCTCATACTAAGCGTTAGTGGCCAATTTCGGGCGGCAGTTTAATTTTTTATTAACCTTGCTATGTCTGAGCGGCGCTGGCGATAAGATCACTTGGAGAAAACAACATAATGATTCGCAAAAATTTTATCAGTGCTTGTGCCTCGGCCTTGTTGCTGTCAAGCAGTTTAATGATCAGTCAGGCATTCGCGGCAGATAACGTCACACTGCGCATGTCTACCTGGTTGCCACCTAAACACCATCTTGTTGCAGACACATTGCCAGAATGGATCGCAGCTGTTGAAGCTGCATCCGGCGGCACGCTAAAAATTAAAATTGACCCAGCGCCGATTGCCAAGCCACCTGGGCAGTACGACGTTGTGCGTGATGGTGCCGCCGACATGGCTTATCATGTTGTGGCTTATACACCGGGCCCGTTCGAAATTTTACGCGGTGTTGAGCTTCCGTTTTTATCGCCTAATGGTGAAGTTGGATCTCAGGCAGCTTTCGATTGGTACGACCGTAATATCGGCTTCGATACCGAATTCAAAGACGTAAAAGTGGTTACTATCATGGTGCATGGTGCCGGCGCAATCCACAGTAAAAAAAGTATTACATCGCTTGAAGATCTGGCCGGTGTAAAACTGCGTGTTGGTGGTGGCGGTGTTCGCATGTCTGAAGCGTTAGGCGCAACCCCTGTTGCGATGCCAGCATCCAAAGCTTATGAAGCTATTCAGAAGGGTGTTGCTGATGGTGCAATGTTTCCTTATGAATCCATTAAAGGCTTCCGCTTAGGTGAGTTGCTGGACCATCATCTGGAGATACCAGGCGGCCTTTATACCACGCCTTTCGCCGTTATCATGAACCGTGCGAAGTATGACGCTCTGTCAGACGATCACAAGAAAGTGTTGGATGAAGTTGGCGGTGTTGCAGGCGCAAAAATGCTAGGCGCAGGTTGGGACAGAGCCGATGTGGCAGGGAAGCAGGTGGCCATAGACAACGGCAGCACAATTACTGTTATCAGCGATGAAGAGCTGGCTCGTTGGAAAGATAAAATTGCTTTCATGAACGGCGATTGGGTTAAGAAAGCGAACGATGCGGGGCTAGACGGGGAAGCTTTATTGGCTGATCTTATAGCCACCATGGAAAAATACGCACAGTAATTTGAATGCGTTGTATTTGCTTGCTGCTCATCGGCCGTTGGTGTAGATGGGCAGCAAGTTATTCGTCGAGTTTGTAAGCTAGCCTACCTGTCTTTTACAAACTACATTGCTGCAAATTTTGCGTTTGTAGCTTTCGATCAATAATTAGCTGGAATCCACTGTGGAAAAACTAATCCACCGCATGTCTAATGCATTAGCAGCTGTCGCTTGCGTGTGTTTGGTTGTGCTGATGCTGGTTACCTTTATCGATGTTATTGGCCGGTATCTCTTCAATAGCCCCATTACCTACTCTGTAGAGTTGATCGAGCTTGGCATGGGCCTAACGGTTTGTTTTGGTTTGGCTGCCACGACATTGAAAAAAGCGCATATCGCTGTTGATATGTTGGTGGCTGTTATGCCTCAGTTCCTGAAGTTTGTTTTTGAATCCATTGCCAGTATGGGTATTATTTTGGTGTTGGCGCTAATGGCTTGGCGACTTTTTGAACGCGCAAACGGGTTTGCGTCAGATGGTTTGGAAACCTCTGTGCTGGGTATGCCGGTAGCGCCGGTTGTTTATTGCATGGCTTTCGCTTCAGCGGTTGCCGCCTGTATTGCGTTTTTACAGTTAGTAAAACCGTCGATTAGCTCGGCTTCCAATAGCGGCATTAGAGATAACGCTATTGCAGTAGAGGAGCTCGACTAAAATGGACCCTCTACTGATCGGGGCGTTATGCCTTGCCGTTCTCTTAGTATTAATAGCGTTCAGCGTGCCCATTGGCATCGCGATGGCACTTTGTGGGCTTGCTGGCATGGGTTTGATCATCGGTTGGCCACCAGCCCTATCGCTTTTTGGTACAACCGTTTACGAAAACACGGTTACCTACGATCTATCGATTGTTCCATTATTTGTATTGATGGGCTCAGTGGCATCCCGATGTGGATTAAGTAAAGAGCTCTATTCAGCATTCTATGCCTGGTTTGGTGCGTTTCGAGGGGGCCTTGCGTTAGCGACCATTGGCGCCTGTGGTGCGTTCGCCGCAATTTGTGGTTCGTCTGTGGCCACGGCCGCTACGATGTCGCAGGTTGCCCTGCCTGAAATGAAGCGCTATAACTATGCGCAAAGTCTGGCTACCGGATCAGTTGCGGCAGGTGGCATCATTGGCATTCTCATTCCGCCATCTGTGGTGCTCGTGCTGTATGGAATTCTCACTGAAACATCGATAGGTGACCTTTTCATCGCTGGTTTTCTTCCTGGCGTTTTAACGGTTATCGGGTTCATGCTAGTCATTAGTATAGTGACGCGCATTTGGCCACACATGGGAGGCGCGGGCGAAAAAACCAGCGCGGCCGAAAAACTCAAGGCACTTGGAAGAACCTGGGCAATTCTTTTGCTGTTCCTGCTGGTTATAGGTGGCATTTATTTTGGCGTGTTCACACCAACTGAGGCAGCTGGTATCGGTGCATTTGGTGCGTTTGTTATCTCTGCGCTAAGAGGCCGACTTAACTGGAAGAACACGGTTAGCGCGCTTCAGGAAACCGTGCAAACCACCTCTATGATATTTATCATTTTAATCGGTGCGTTAACACTGAACAATTTGATGGTTTTTTCGGGGATCGCTGGTGAATTGGCCAGCTTTGTCTCTGGCTTAAACATGCATCCTATGGCGGTAATGGCCGTTATATTATTGATTTATTTATTCATGGGTTGTTTTTTGGATGCGTTGGCGATGATCCTGCTTACCGTGCCAATTTTTTATCCCATCGTGACGTCACTGGGTTTTGACCCCGTATGGTTTGGTATTATTGTGGTGATGGTGGTGGAACTTGGACTAATCACCCCGCCCATCGGTATGAACGTTTTTGTTATAAAGGGCATGGCACCCGACGTCGGATTAAACCAAATTTATCTGGGTGTACTGCCGTTTGTTTTGGCACAGCTTGTTTTAATTATCGCTGTGTTCCTGATACCGGAGAGAGCGTTGTGGTTGCCTGAAACGGCGAAGAGTTTCAGGTAGTGCCAACGATTTGCTAGTAAAACTGGTAGTTTAAATTGGAGTGATGTAACAGTAAACATGGGTTTGGTTGTATACAAAAGGATATATTAGCTTACAGGGAGTTTGAATTTATTCGAGGAATGGCTTGATATGATTTCGCCAGTAGCACGAAGCTCTAGATTTGCTTTTAAACATCGTATTCCGCAAGGCTTGGTTACCAAGCTTTTTAGCTTGGTCTTCTTTTGCTGGTTTCTTGTACCTCTGAGCAATGCACACCATATTCAGGCGCCGGAAAACGGCACATTGCTAAGCGTGCTAAACAATGTAAGTTTGCATGATCAATCCCGACGATACAATTTTGATCTTGCTGCGCTGGAGTCATTTGAAAAAACTATCGTAATCACGTCCAACCCTTGGATAGATGGGAAAGCTGAATTTACCGGTGTTCGCATTAATACGCTTCTGGATTCTATTGGAGCAACTTCGCAAGAGTTTGAGGCTCGAGCCCTCAACGATTATTCCATTTTCCTAAATTATCTGAATTTCGAAAAATACCCAATCATTATCGCCTACAGAATGAACGGAAAAGTCATTCCTATTCGAGAGCTAGGGCCGCTATGGATCATACTTCCTTTTGATGACTACCCTGAGCTTCTAACGGAAAAAAATAAAGCCGCGTCGGTATGGCAGCTTCAAGAGATTATCATTAATTGAATAAACGGTCGCTTCTGTATGCGGTGTTTTTTTCTTTGCTAC
>CALDTX010000009.1 GCA_937923565.1 uncultured Granulosicoccaceae bacterium
TTCAATTTTAGCCCGAGAGACGAGGCTAGGGTTATAAAAATATTCAGCGCAAAAAAAAAGCCACCCGGAGAAATTGTTTCCCGGGTGGCCATTGTGGCTTAACTTTATCGCGTTCTTACTGTTCGGATTCAGGTTCCAGAACGTCCGGATTACGGATAGTAATCGAGCCTTCTTTGGCAAATGTTGCCACCTGCAGTTGCAGTTCCGCGAACACGGCCGCCGCTTGTTCCTCGGTAATCGTCACTAAGGAGTTGCGTGGGTCCAGGGCTGGGCTGAGTAAAGAGCTGTGATAACCCGGTTCGAATTTGACAAGTCCGCTTCCCTGAGTGGTTTCTCTTATCGTATCTAAACCCATCATTCTGGCCAGTGCCTCTGTACCGACTAACGGAAATCCCGCCAGGTTGTTAACCACCACTGTGTCGCCGTTTATCTGCGTCATATGCACTTGCGTGTTTGCCGCAGCCTGACTTGCATGGTTGATTGGGTCAGCCGAGTCAACAACGGTCTGAGCTGCATTTAGGAATTGGTTTCCATCGGGTCCGTTGACATCAACGCCTGCGCCTTCCAAACCTGCAGCTATTGCTGGGCCAAATGCAGGTGAAGCCGCGAGTAGTCTGGGTAGGCCACCGCCACCGCTGGACAGAGTAGCGCTTCTGACCGAATCGTCAAACGCGAGGAACGTGGTACCCACAATCGCGCCTAAAGAATGCCCGATAAATACTTTCTGCGATGAATCAATGTCTTCCAAGGAACCAAGACTGGCACTTAACGTAAACAGATCGGCAACGGCTTGGCGAGTATTGTCGCGGGTGTTTGACAGGTTACTCAAGTTATAAAAATGCGTGCCTGATGCGTCTGGTCTTTCGTCTGGTCCAGGTGCGCTTGTTTCGTTGTTTACTAAATCCATGTTGAAATGCCGTTCGATTTCAGGCTGACGAAATACCAGAAGACTTTCGTCTTCTGAGGTAATGCCATGCACCGGCATATCGATGGCAATCATGGCGAATCCTTCCATTGCCATTGCATCGGCTAGAGCAAGCATGTCGGCACGAGATCGCGTGATGCCATGCTGGAAGATGGCTATTGGCCAACCCGTATCAGGTGCGGTGCCCTTGGGTTTGGTCATCAGCACTGGAATGGTCACGTCGGTCGTTGGTTGCGGCACATTGTCCAGCGGGGTTAGAAAACCACCACTTGCGTTTGTAAAGAAACCACTTATGCCTGCCAATGGGTTTTCAGCCGATGGTACGCCCAGAAAATAAGGCACGCTCATACTACCTGCAAAAATATTGGCAGCGTTAGGCCCTGCGGCGTTTAGTAATCCGGTTTCACCCAGCGGTGTGTCAATGGTAATTGCCCGAGGCGATGCGGCATCTTTCAGGCCTTGCAGAACAGGTGTTATGGACTGTGTTGTAAAGCTCCAGGCCATGATGATGTCGTCTGCCGCAATATCTTGCGTCGCACCTGCTGCCAGCATTGAGCGAATCAAACCTTGTAAAGCAGCTCTGGCTGGGTCGGTTTGATCGACTGTGGCCAGAACATCAAACACGGTGCCACGAGCTAAGTTGCGACCAAGATCGTCCATTACGCCATTGGTAATCAACGCCATGTAAGTGGTGCTTTCCTTTAGTGGTTGAACCGGAACGATCGCGATGCTCGTACCGTTAGCACTCACCGTGGGGTCAGCGGGAATAACGCTCGCTCGTACTTGAGTAGCATCGAGCTCAGCAATGACGCCTGTTATCGCGCCTTCCAAAGTACGTGTCACCTCAAAAAATCGAACATTATTTTGCAGCTCAACAGAGGATGCATCTAACAAAGTCAGCGACGTGCCGTCCGCATTTTGGGCAAAGTTGACGACGGTTGCTTCGGTTGTTGAAAAGCCGTCCAACATATTCATGGCAACCGCTGGGTCGGCCAGGTTGTCCGGGTCAGCAACCGGGATATTCAGCGTGAGGTCTTGCGTGCCATTGAATAACAGGTTGTTAGGCAGTGGAATTTTGCTTTGCAAAGGGTCGAAAACCGCGGCAACGGCAACTTGCTTTTGCTGGTTTAGCTTTGAGCCTTCGAAGTCGTAGTCTGTAGAGCTGCTACAACCGGCAAGTAAGACTAAAGAGCTTGCACCTAGCGCGATTATGTTCTTTGTTTTATTCATTGGACTTTTCATGATCATCGCCTTAGATAAAGTTCCAGTTAAGCTGGAAAGCAAGCAGATTGGCATCGAACTCATACGAACCACGTAGTGTCGGATTACCCGCGCTGCCTGGGTTGTCTATAGCAGACTCATCGATTTGAATGTGCGTCATACCAAGGTGCGCTGTCAGGCGACTGGAAAATTTATAAGTGCCGCCAACCGAATACCAGTAACGATTGTTTGTTGGACCACGAGGTGAACGGGCAGTGGGGTTAGGAATAGGTGTTTGGTCAAAAGCGAAACCCGCACGCAATGTAAGCTTGTTGCTGAGCGTGTAGTTCAAACCAGCGCTGGCCATAACGCTGTCTTCCCACTGGAAATCGATACCAGAGTCTGGTTGCGCAGGATTATCAAAGCTGGAAGTAAGCGTATCGAATGAACTCCATTGGGTCCATTTTATCGTACCAAGCAATTCCAGTTTTTCACTGGCTTTTTGTGATACTGATAAATCAATGATGGCTGGCAAGTCGGCCGAAATCGTATTGCCAGTGCTTTGCAATGCCCTTTGTTGTTCAGGTATCGCGTTCAGGAAAGCATCCAGAATTTGATTGTTATCAAAGGTTGCGTCGCCTTCGAGTTCGTGATTTGCACCATGCCGATACGTCAGGCCAATCTTTGTACCTTCTCTTGGTTTGAACATAGCGCCAAGGTTGAACGTGACTTGTGTGCCGGTACCTTCAAGCTCAACATCGGAGTCGAGTGCTGGTTGGTTATAAATCAAGCCAATGTCGGTGCAGCTTGTTACGGGTATCTGACCTTGAGATCGACTGGCAATGCCTAAACAGGTTGCGCCCGAATCAAGCTTGGATGTCAGGAGCGCAGTGGCGTATTGCACACTGATGCCACCACCGATCGAGAACTTTTCGTTGACTTTATAGGCCACGGATGGATTGAAGTCGAAGGCTCTAACCGAGGTTTCAACCGCATGATAGCGACCGACCCAATTGTCATCATATTCAGACGCGGTAGCGAATGGCACGTGAAACGCAAAGCCAACCGCCCATTTATTGTTCAGCGGCCGCGCGTAGTAAATACCCGGGGAGGGACTGTTGCCATGACTGGCCTCGTTAGGTCCATCGCCCGGGTCGGTTGCAACCGGCTCAGCGCCAAAGAGTGGGTTAATTAGAGAACCTTGGTCGGTAAATTCTGACACTGTGGCCGTTAGTGCGGCGGAAACTGCGAACACGGGTTTTTCCAACTCAAACATACCGGCAGGGTTGGTTAGTGCAGTCGATGCATCTGTTCCAAGCGCTGCGTTGCCTGCATAGGCGTTGCCCATACCAAACGCGGATTGCGCGGAAACCGCAAAACCTGCGGCCATAGCGGACTGACTCACGGTCAGCGCAGCGGCAGATGCTGCGATAAATAGAAATTTGTGGTGTCTCAAGCGTTGCCTCCAGGTGAACTGCTAACGGGCCAATATTATTTGTGTGGCCCCGGTTAAATCTTAGTCGACAAATTGATACTCACAAATTGATTCTCAGTGATACAGCAACTGATGTTGTCAAATGTAAAACAAGTGTGTGGGTTGGTCTTCCACACGGTTGTCGACTTGGTCGTTTGGATAGTTGACAGCTAGTCTACTATGCCAATCCGTGTAGCGATATCTTGTTGTAGACAATAATGGTTTTAAAAACACGATCGCATGGATTCTGGTGCGAACAGAAAGGCGGTGTATTTTGGTCAAACTCAGGAAGCAGGTCGGGTTTTTGACCCGCATTATAAAATCTGAAGCCTTAATGAGTCAGATTGTTGCTGATTACATGCGCTCTGACATGAAATATTGTTGTTTTAACGATTAGTCTGTTTTTGCACTTGATAGGTAACTTTTCTATCCGTGCGTCTACGCCCATCCTTAGCCAGAACAATAATGTACTAACTTTTATTTTCAGATTGCTGTTGATAGCGTCGAATTACTTCAGAGGGATCATCACCCAGTTCAATCAATTTTTGCCTGAGTTGCCCAAAACCGTGCGGACCCTGCTTAAGTAACTCATCTTGTATGGCAACGATCTCCTTGGCTTTTTCAATGTAGACCGGATTGTTCTGGCTGGGAATATCAGGATCGTAAACTGTCGACATCATGATCATTGCGGTTTGATCATCTTCGGTATAACCCTTGGCGATGTTTTCAGCTTTTGCTTTGTCAAATCCCAAAGCGATTAGTGCAGATTTACCGGTACGGACCGAGCTATCAAATGTTTCTCTTATGATGTCTCGGCATCCCGCACCGTACAATTCATAAACATGTGTTCGA
>CALDTX010000010.1 GCA_937923565.1 uncultured Granulosicoccaceae bacterium
GGTACCTACGACGATCCGGGTCAGCTGGTTGGCAAAGACGCGGCCGTGTCGCTGCGTATGGTTGAACGGCTACCGTGTTTGCAAGCGGCACGCTTTGCGTTCGATTTAGCGCGTAAAAAAGGCAAAACCTACGGTGATGGGAACTACAGTGTTACTTCATCGTCAAAGCACACAATTCAACGCGTCACTGATGGTTTGTTCGAAAGCGTTGTAGCAGGCGTTGCCGAAAAGAACAGTGACGTAACTCATCATGTAGAACTGTTCGATGCCTTGCTGGCAAAAATAATTTTGGATCCGTCTCAGTACGAAGTGGTGCTGGTACTCAATGAATACGGCGACTTCCTATCGGACATGGCGTCAGGTTTGGTGGGTAGCTTGGGCACAGGCGCCAGTGGGAACTATTCATTCGATGAAAACGATCAAGTGGATATCGCCATGTTTGATCCGGCCGGTGGCACAGCCCCCGATATCGCCGGTAAAAACGTTGCTAACCCGGCAGCCGTGCTGCTGGCCTTTGGCATGTTGCTCGACCACGTCGATCGCTACGACTTAGGGCATGCACTGCGACTCAGCTTGCTCGGTTGCATTGAAAGCGGCCATTCCACGAGAGATTTAGGCGGCAAATTGAACACCGATGAATTCACTAAAGCGGTCATCGACAACATTCCGGCACATTTGTAGCGTGGTATTAGGGCGGAAACAGCGTTTTTCGCCATAAGGCCCGTAACATCATGAGCAGTAACATCATTAATGTGAGTAAAGGTAAACCATGAGTTCGATGAAATCGCAGCAAGCGTCGTCGATGCTAGGCGGGGCCAATTCGCCCTACCTGGAAATGTTATACGAGCAGTATCTGGGAGAACCAGACTCTGTAGACCCAGCTTGGCGAAGCTATTTCGATAGCCTGCCAAAAGTGGGTAACAACATTGTTGATGTGGCCCATTCCGAAGTGCGGGATCAGTTCTATCAAATGACCCGTTTTGGTGGCGGCCGCTCAGTGGCCTCTGGCGGTGCATCTTCAGCCGCTGAACTCAAACAAATTTATGTTACCCAGCTTATTAATGCTTACCGCGTGCGTGGCCACCAGTTAGCTAAAACCGATCCCTTAGGTTCCGTGAGTGAAGTGCCGGTTCGAGAATTGGACTTACAAGAAAACGGTTTATCTGAAGCTGATTTAGACACGGTATTTCCAACGCCAACGCTCGAAGGCATTGCACAAGCACCACTGCGCGACATCATTGCGCATTTAGAGAAGTGCTATTGCAGCAGCATTGGTTACGAATACATGTACATCGACCACACCACGCAAAAAGACTTTTTGCAAAAACGTGTTGAGTCTGTGGCATCGGCACCCGAATTAGACGCCGATACCAAAAAATGGTTATTGCAACGCGTAACTGCCGGTGAAAGTTTAGAGCGGCATTTAGGCTCACGATATGTTGGGCAAAAACGATTCGGACTTGAAGGTGCTGAAAGCCTCATCGTTATTATGAGCGAAATCGTTAAACGCTCAGGCGCTGCCGGTGTAAAAGACATGATTATCGGCATGGCGCATCGTGGCAGGCTTAATGTGCTGGTAAATATCCTGGGTAAAAATCCGGCCGAGTTGTTTTCAGAGTTTGAAGGCAAGCACGATGAGAGTTTGTCGTCGGGTGATGTTAAATACCACCAAGGTTTTTCTTCGGATATCAAAACCGCTCATGGTCATATGCATTTGGCCATGGCGTTTAACCCATCGCACTTAGAAATTGTATCGCCTGTGGTGGAAGGTTCCGTTCGCTCAAGACAAGATCGCTACGGTGATCACACAGGTGATTGGGTAGTGCCTATTGCCATACACGGTGATGCTGCGTTTGCAGGCCAGGGCGTTGTCATGGAAACATTCAACATGGCCGATTCGCGCGGTTTTTCAACCAAAGGCACCGTGCACATTATTATTAATAATCAAATTGGTTTTACCACCAGTAATGCAGCCGATGCGCGTTCAACGGTTTATGCCACTGATGTTGCCAAAATGATTAACGCGCCGATTTTCCATGTAAATGGCGACGACCCGGAAGCCGTGCTGTTTGTTACGCAGCTGGCACTCGATTTTCGCATGACGTTCAAACGCGATGTGGTGATCGATCTGGTTTGCTACCGACGACAAGGCCATAACGAAACCGATGAGCCTTCGGTTACGCAGCCGGTTATGTATAAAACAATTAAGTCCTTACCAACTACGCGTGCTATTTATGCCAAACGGTTGGTCGAAGAAGGTGTGGTTACAAACGAAGATGTTGATCAACTGATTAGCGTTTATCGTGAAGCGCTTGATGAGGGTGAGAACGTAGCACCCGGTGTCATTGTTGGTGTGCCAGAAGCACCCGAACTGGTTGTTGATTGGAGCAAGTATGCCAACAAAACCTGGCGCGAACCCTACGATAACAAAGTGCCGCTAACCACCATTCAAAATCTGGCAACAGAACTTACTACTGTACCCGAAGGTTTTGTATTGCATTCGCGCGTTAATAAACTGCTGGCAGACAGACGCAAAATGACAGCCGGTGGATTGCCCGTCGATTGGGGTTATGCAGAAACCATGGCCTATGCAACGCTTTTGCATGACGGCTACTCAGTGCGTTTATCCGGACAAGATTGCGGCCGAGGAACGTTTGCGCATCGCCATGCCGTGTTGCATCATCAAAACGAAAAAGTGTCTTTAGTGCCGCTTCGCAATATCAACAGTAATCAAGCACAGTTTTTGGTTATCGATTCTGTTTTATCAGAAGAAGCCGTATTGGCCTTTGAATACGGTTACGCCACAGCGGATCCAAACACTTTAGTGATATGGGAAGGCCAGTTTGGTGATTTCGCCAACGGTGCTCAAGTGGTCATTGATCAGTTTATTAGTTCCGGTGAAACCAAATGGGGACGCTTATGCGGCCTAACGTTGTTTTTACCGCATGGCTATGAAGGCCAGGGGCCAGAGCATTCATCGGCACGTATAGAGCGATACTTACAACTGTGCGCAGAAGACAACATGCAAGTGGTTATCCCGAGTACACCTGCACAGGCTTATCACATGATACGTCGTCAAATGACTCGCCCCATGCGTCGGCCGTTAATAGTAATGACGCCTAAAAGTTTGTTACGGCATCGCTTAGCCGTGTCTACTTTAGAAGAGCTAGCCAATGGCGAATTTTACCCAGTGCTCGATGAGTTTGATGATATCGATGCTACGAAAGTAAAACGCCTGGTGCTATGCAGCGGTAAGGTCTACTACGATTTACTGGAACAACGCAGAGAACAGAAGCTGAGCGATGTGGCGATTGTGCGGCTAGAACAACTGTACCCGTTCCCGTACGATGAAATGATCGCGATGATGTCGCGCTATACCGCATTAGAAAACTTGGTTTGGTGTCAGGAAGAACCAAGAAACCAAGGCGCATGGCGATCTAACCGACACCGTATTGAGCGCGTTTCGCCAAAAGATATGCATGTGGAATTTGCCGGTAGAGCGCCATCGGCATCACCTGCCAGCGGTTATCATAATCAGCACGTGATAGAGCAAAAGCGACTGGTTGATGAAGCGCTTGGTATTGTTGCCAATAGCCAACCGATTAATTGATTACTAATAACGTGATTGTTAATAACTTGATGGTTAATAAACTGGTTGTTAATAATCCGATTTTACTGAAGCACACAAACTAACTGATCGAACCAGCAATAGTCATCACTGGAAAATTACATGAGCAGCGAAATTAAAGTACCTACCTTACCTGAATCTATTGCAGACGCATTGATTGTTACCTGGCATAAGGCCGAGGGTGATCCGGTTAGCCGCGACGAAGTGTTGGTGGATATAGAGACCGACAAAGTTGTGCTTGAAGTGCCAGCAGCAGAAGACGGCGTGCTCGGCAAAATTATTGAGCCTGAAGGTACCACCGTACAAGCACATCAGGTTATTGGGAGCATTGAAGCAGGTTCTGCAAAAGCTGCCGCACCTGCCACGGCACAAAGTGCTGGCGATAGTGCAGGTGGAGCCGGTACAGCTGCCGCTTCAGCTGGCGGTGCACAAGCTGCAAGCGCTGATACGGGCGGCGAAGCGGGTGGTCAAACCAGCCCCTCGGTTCGTAACTTACTCGCTCAACACGGAATTGATGCCAGCGCTGTTGTTGGTACCGGTAAGAACGGTCGCATTAGTCAGGAAGATGTAGAAAGGCATATTGCCAGCGGTGGATCATCGGCGGCTTCGGCACCAGCTGGCGCAGTTGGGACTGCCGCAGTGGCGACTGGCGCAGTAGCAACTGCCGCATCGTCAAACGCAGCAGATTCATTCCCAATGCCAGTAGGTGAGCGCACAGAAAAGCGCGTACCAATGACACGTTTACGTGCACGCATTGCAGAGCGTTTGTTGGAAGCTACACAAACCACAGCCATGCTCACCACGTTTAACGAAGTGAACATGCACGCCTTTATTCAAATGCGCAAACAGTACAAAGACCAGTTTGAAAAGTCGCACGGTGTGAAGCTGGGCTTTATGTCGATATTCCTGAAAGCTGCAACAGAGGCGTTAAAGCGTTACCCCGATGTGAATGCATCGATTGACGGTAGCGATATTGTTTACCACGGCTATTGCGATATTGGCGTAGCGGTTTCTTCAGAGCGTGGATTGGTTGTACCGATTCTGCGTAACACCGAGAATATGTCGTTAGCGACCATAGAAAAAACCATTGGCGAGTACGCTGTAAAAGCACGCGATGGCAAGTTATCTATGGATGAAATGACCGGTGGCACGTTTACGGTTTCTAATGGCGGTGTGTTTGGCAGCTTACTGTCTACCCCTATATTGAACCCACCACAAAGTGCCATTCTGGGTATGCATGCAACACAAGATCGCCCAATTGCAGAAAACGGTGAAGTGGTTATTCGACCCATGATGTATATCGCGTTGTCTTACGATCATCGCATTGTTGATGGCAAAGGCGCGGTTGGCTTTTTGAAAACCATAAAAGAGCTGGTGGAAGATCCACAGCGTTTAGTACTGGATATATAAGCACCACGTATTGGTAACGGATATAAGTTAAGACTATGACTGATAAATACGATGTAATTGTTATTGGTGCCGGACCTGCTGGCTACGTGGCGGCTATTCGAGCAGCACAGTTGGGTTTAAAAACAGCCTGCGTAGAAAAATGGATTAACAAACAAGACAAGCCAGCATTAGGTGGAACCTGTTTGAACGTTGGTTGCATACCATCGAAAGCGTTGCTGGAAAGCACCGAGCTTTACCACGATGCGCAAAACAACTTCAGCGATCTGGGCATCAGTTTTTCAGAACTGTCGTTAGATGTGCCAAAAATGATTGCGCGCAAAGACAAAATAGTTACCGAGCTAACCGGCGGTATCGAAATGTTGTTCAAAGCCAATAAGATTGATTGGCTCAAAGGCAGCGGAAAACTACTGGCCGAAAAAAATGTAGAAGTTACCGACCGCGAAGGCAATGCAAAAACCTACGCCGCCAGCAACGTGATTCT
>CALDTX010000011.1 GCA_937923565.1 uncultured Granulosicoccaceae bacterium
CTCCCATCAGCAAAACTAATATAGCAACGGCGACGGTGAAAACGATCGTTAATACTAAAGTATGAGCCCAGTAAGACAACATGCTTAAGCGTCCATGGGCTTTCCATAAGCTGCTGGGTACAACTACGCCTTCTGAGTTTAGATCGGCCTGTGGAGCCGCGTAGGGGTCGGTATTCATGATTTATCTCCTCGTTTAGTCCATAAAGAGGTTAGCCTATAATGTTAGCTATCGCAGGAACTGGACCAATCTTGAAGTCTTTATTGTGTGAGCGTTCTCCAATTAAACATTCCAAAGTATACTGAGCGGGTTCCTCAGGATTTTATAGCGTATGCAATATCGTCAACTCGGTAATAGTGGTTTAAACGCCTCCGTTGTGGCATTTGGTGCTTGGGCCATTGGTGGTTGGAAGTGGGGTGGTACTGATGCCAACGCATCTGTTGCCGCCGTTCGCGCAGCGGTAGATGCGGGTGTGAATTTCATCGACACGGCTGCAGTGTATGGTTTTGGTGTTTCAGAAGAGCTGGTGGCAAAAGCCATAGAGCCGCTCGACAGACAATCGCTGATTATTGCCACAAAATGTGGCCTTAGGTGGGACATAGAAACGCCCACGATGCATGTTGAGTCCGAGGGTAAACGTGTTTTCCGCTGTACCACAGCCGAGTCTATTGCTTGGGAATTGGAACAAAGTTTACAGCGCTTGAACACCGATTATATCGATCTGTATCAAACGCACTGGCCAAATCCTGATACCTCTCCACAGGAAGAGATGGATGCTTTGTTGTCGTTAAAAAAAGCCGGGAAAATTCGGGCTATCGGTTTTTGTAACGCACCGGTTGAAAATCTGCGCGCCGCCCGTGCCGTTGGTGAGCTCGATGTTGATCAGGAAAAATACAGTTTACTCGACCGGGAAAAGGCGGCAGATAACTTACCGTTTTGCCAATCTAACAACATGGCCTTTTTAGCTTACTCACCAATGGCTCAAGGTTTACTCTCTGGTAGGGTTTCGGCTCAACGACAATTTGCAGAAGGGGATCTACGCAACGATAACCCGCGTTTTAGCCAAGCTTCACGCCAAGCCGTGCTCGATTTACTCGCACCTGTAAAAGCGCTATCGTTAGAGTTAAATGCATCCGTTGAACAGATCGTCTTGGCGTGGACGCTACAACAACCAGGCTTAACGCATGTTTTAGTGGGTGCTCGCAATGCCGAGCAAGGCATAAACAACGCCAAAGCGGGTGAGCTTGTGCTGAGCGCTGAGTCTTTTAAAATTGTTGAAAAAGCAGCGCAAAGTTTTGCCGGTTTTTCGGCTTAAGCTGCATCGGCCAGTAAAGACGCCACAACATCATTAATGATTAACGCGATCTGCTCGCAGTCTTCCACGCTAAACGTTAGTGGAATGCGGCAATCGAATAAACAGCTTAATGTTTTACGGGTGTTGGGTAATTCGTCTGACTCAAAGTACTGCCAACTATCATAACGGCTAGTATAAGCAGCCGGTTCAGCGGCGCCGAACCATTTTAATTCCACACCCCTTTGTATGCACTGTTGTAAAAACTGTGCTGTGTCGCTGGGCGAAAAGGCCGGTATCGAAAATTGAATGGAGCTGTGTACGGAGTGTGCGTGTTCGTGTGCCGTTGGTTGAGTAATAGCACTTTGTTGCGCCAGCGTTTGTTGAAAAATGCGGTAGCGCTCATTCCAGCGCTTGCAGTTGTTATCCAGCAAATTTAACTGCGGCCGCAAAATGGCTGCGCGTAAGTTATCCATGCGTCCACTGCAATTGGGTGTAACCAGTTTTACTTTCTCGAACACGGCCGCATCGGGTGAGGCGGCGTGTCGTTCATAAAGCATGTAAGAGCCCGACAAGATAATTGCGCGTGCCATCAGTTCTTCATCGTTGGTGGTTAAAAAGCCACCTTCACCGGAATTAAGGTGTTTATAAGTTTGCGTGCTAAAGCAGGCGATGTCGCCATGGTTGCCGCTTTTAACACCTTTAAAACTTGCACCCATGGTGTGCGCGCAGTCTTCAATCAGTTTAACGTTGTGTTTTTTGAGTAGCTCACACAGCGCATCCATATCAGCTAAATGGCCACGCATATGTGATAACAACAAAATACGCGAACCCGAGCGTTTAATTTGCGCTTCAAGGTGGGAAGATCAATCGTTAACTGCTCGTTGGTTTCAACCAACACCGGCGTCCCACCAACGGCTGCAATGGCACCCGGAACCGGTGACAAGGTAAAGCCATTGGTTAAAATGGGTTCTTTATGCGTAACGTTCAAACAACGCAACGCTGTTTGCAGCGCGTAGCCACCGGATGCCAAGGCCAGGCAGAACTGACTTTGTTGGTATTGCGCGTATTCCACTTCCAGTAGGGCGGTTTCTGAGAGTTCATCGGCTTGGGCAACGTTGTAGCGATGCAAACGCCCCGACTGCATAACCTGAATAGCACTTTGTATGGCATCGTCGGGTATGGCTTCTTGCTGCGTAAAATTGCCTGCAAAATGCAAGCTTGAGTTTGGTGTGTTTGTCATACCGCTTATACCTTGGAGCTGTTATTTTTTCGTTTTTTGTTGGGTTTCGTCGTTAAGCATCTTGGCGGAAATTAACGCAACCAATGCACCAGCCACGGCACCTAATAAATGACCATCCCATGATACGCCGGGTTGAAACGGAATAATGCCGTTAAACAGCGTTGTGGCATACGCGCCGCCAACCACCAAGGCGATAACCACGGATTTGCCGCGTTTCTCAAAAATCCCTAAAAAGATATGGAACGCTAACAAGCCAAACACTAAACCGCTTGCACCAATGTGCAAAGCCGTGCGGCCAAAAATCCAAAGCGCTAACCCGCCCAGTAAAACAATTAACGTAACAATCGCAAGGCTGTTGGCTCGGGAGCCTGCCAGTAAGCCTAAGGTGACTAATAACGGAACGGTGTTACCCATTAAGTGAGCGAAGTCGCCGTGAAGAAACGGCATTGTGACGATGCCAATTAAGCCACTGGCTTGTCGGGGTATGAGTCCGTATTGTTCAAGCGGTAAGAAGCGGTCGAGTGCAAAGACCACCCAGATAGCAATAACAAAAATGGCAATGGCCGTGAAATCACGACGAATGGTATGAATATTCCGGTGATCAACCAGCGAACTTAATAGGCGAGGTAATGGCATGTTCAGTCGAGCATGGTTTTTAAACGATCAGATACAGTACCGATTTTCTCGGGTGCTACATCGCCTGGCTTGCCGGTTTTAAGTTGGCGGTATTCTTCTTCGTTGATGTCGAGCCGCGGTGAATCGGTTTCGCGCATGTTGAGTATTTTTAGCATTTCGCTGATGTCGGATGTCATGTCGCCCAGATCGCCCAGCTCTGTTTCATCATCTGACATCGCCTCCAGTTGTTCGTCGAAGTCGCTTACCGCTTGGTCGAAGTCGTCGTCATTAGCATTCGCATTCCCTTGTGTGCTTACGTGCGCATGCTCGTGTTGTGCTGAGTTGGCTGCTGAAATAGTTGCGCTGGTTGCCGCTGCCACGGCACCTGCACCCACTAAGGAGGCGGTTGTTGCCTGATTAATATTCGAGGCTGTTTGCAGGGCATTGCTGGCATTTTCAGCTGCAGCGTTTACGTCTTCAACTGACTCGTTTGCACTTTGCGCATCTGCGCGGGCTTGCGCTTCGTTATTGTGCAAACGTTGCTGACTGGTGTTTTTATCGGCGTACAGTAGGGAAGGCCCATCGTGTGGAATAGGCTGTGGTTTTCTGCCTGTGTTTTGGCCTGCTTTATTTTGAGCCGCTCGCTCATTGTCGAGTTTTGTCAGTGCTAATGCGGTATCACGATCGCGTTTTGCAGTTTGCTGACCTTGCCAATAGTTTCTGCTTTGCCATCCTTTAGAGAGAAAATAAATAGCCACAACCATAAGTAAAAATGAAATGAGCCAAATCATGTGTTATCTCCAATGACGACCACGAAAAATCAGTGTGTTCTAACGTTCATCAATTTCTTCTGGCTTACTGATAAGATGCCATTTGTGAGCGATTATCATGTAGCTCAGGCGTAAAGTTACTGTGTTGATACACCGCTAACAAACCCAATAATAACACTGTTTACTAGGAGCTATTGCGGCCAATGGTCCAACCCGAAAACACGATTGTCAAACGTTTACAAAGCCTGACTTCGCATTTAGAACAGGAAAATCCGCTGCTTGTGGACGCAATCGACGGTTTTAAAAAGCTCGATAGCATTGGCTACAAAACAGGCATGATTCGTCGCGACGACTCCTACGCCATGCAAATATCCTGGTGGCCGCTGGTTTCTGTGTTGGGTGTGTTCTCGGCGGGTAAATCGTCGTTCATCAATAGCTATTTGGGCGCTAATCTACAAAAAACCGGTAACCAGGCGGTTGATGACAAATTCACCGTGGTGTGTTTCGGCGAAGAGAACGACGGGCGCGTTTTGCCCGGTTTGGCACTCGATGCCGATATGCGGTTTCCGTTTTATCGTGTTAGCGACGAAATAGAGCGGGTAGCGGTGGGTGAAGGCCGTCGTATCGATGCGTATTTGCAGCTTAAAGTGGCTAACTCAGAAAAGCTACGCGGCAAAATACTGATTGATTCACCGGGCTTCGATGCTGACGACCAACGCAGCTCAACGTTAAAACTCACCGATCACATTATGAATATTTCAGACCTTGTGTTGGTGTTTTTTGATGCGCGCCACCCCGAACCCGGTGCCATGCAAGATACGCTAACGCATTTGGTTGAAAGCACCATTAACCGCGCAGACAGCACCAAATTTCTGTTTATTTTGAATCAAATAGACACAGCCGCACGAGAAGACAACGCTGAAGAAATAGTGGCTGCTTGGCAAAGAGCGCTGTCGCAAAAAGGCTTAACTGCCGGACGCTTTTATACTATTTACAATGAAGACGCCGCATTACCCATTGAAGATGCAGCCACCAAAGCGCGCTTTGAATCCAAACGCAACGCCGATATGGCCGAGATAGATCAACGTATTCAACAAGTGGAAACAGAGCGTGCCTACCGCATTGTGGGTGCCATGGAGAAACAAGCCTACAACTTACGCGATGAAGCCTTACCCGCGCTCACTCACTTAAAGAAAACCTGGGCAAGCCGTGTATTGCGATTCGATGCCATTGTTGCTGCTACCTTAGTTGTGATCGTGCTGGGCGTAGCGCTCGCCACCGGTACCTTGGCAGCCATGTTTACTTTTATTCTAAGCTTGTTCGCCGACCCAATATCCATGCTGGCGGTTATCGTTGTGTTGGGTGCTTTTGCCGCGGGTGTCCATTTCTTTATACGTTCCCGCGTTGCTCGTTACATGCTCAAGAAAATGGCCAAGAGTGATGAGGCAATTTACAGTGAAGCGTTCAAGAAAAACACGCGCTTCTTTCGCAGTGTGTTCAGTAGTAAGCCGGTAGGCTGGAACAAGCGTTCGGTAAAAACAGCGAATGAAGTTATCGAGTTTGCATCAGAATTTGTGCAAAAGCTGAATGATCAGTTTGCTAATCCGTCTGGCATTAAGGGCGGTTAAGTAATCCAGTAGACACCTGTTTAGTAGATATCTATTGACCAAAGAGACATTGACCAGATACACATTCAACCATGCAATGTGTATCTGGCTTGATCGATAGCGACTTAAAGTTAATAAGCCAATAGGTCGCGCTTTATCTAGTCGTTATGTGTTTCTGGTGTAGAGGCTTTGGCATCGCGGGTAACGTCAACCACTTTCTTCGACGCAAACGATAAACCACCACCTGAACTTTCAGAATCTTTGTTCGCCAAGGAGCGAACGGTACTCTTTAATTCACTTGGCTGTCGTTGAGACACATTGCTGGTGTTTTCAGCGGCCGCTGGCGCTTTGGCGTCAGACTTGGCTTTAGCAGCACTCTCTTTAGGCTCGCTAGGCTTGGGCTTGTCTGCTTTTGGCGTTTCAGCTTTAACAGCTTCAACCTTTGGCTCAGCGGTTTCAGGCGTTTCAGCTTTCGGGGCAGTGGCTTTAGGCTCACTCACTTTGGGTTCGCTAACCTTCGACTCACTTGCCTTAGGTGCATCGTCTTTTGCAGCGCTGGCTTTGGGCTCACTGGCCTGGGGTGCATCAGCTTTTACAGCACTGGCTTTGGGCTCACTTGCCTTGGGTGCATCGTCTTTTACTGCGCTGGCTTTAGGCTCACTTGCTTTCGGCGTGTCAGCTTTCGCTGCGGTGGCCTTAGGCTCGCTGTCTTTAGGTTTAGGTGCGTCAGCTTTAACATCAGCTGCCTTTTCACTGCTCTTTACAGATGTGCTGGCAGAATCGGATTTGGCTACAGCCTCTGTGGACTGATTT
>CALDTX010000012.1 GCA_937923565.1 uncultured Granulosicoccaceae bacterium
TTAGGTCGTGATGTAGCAGCAGGTATTGCTCACGGTGCTCGTACTTCATTATTGATCGCTAGTCTTGCTACTGCTGTTGCGGTATTAATCGGTGGTGTGCTTGGCGGATTGGCCGGTTACTATGGCGGGTGGGTAGACGACATCTTAATGCGGGTTACAGAAATGTTTCAGACCATTCCTTCGTTTGTGTTTGCCATTCTTATTGTGGCAATTATGAAACCGTCTATTCAAAGTATTATCATTGCGATTGCCGTTGTGTCCTGGCCCGCTGTAGCCCGTTTGGTTCGTGGTGAATTTATCTCGTTGCGTAATAGAGAATTCATTCAGGCTTGTCACACCGTGGGTATGAGCGATGTACGCATCATGTTCAAAGAAATTCTGCCGAATTGTTTATCACCCATTATTGTTGCGGGTTCCTTGATGATTGCCACAGCCATATTGATTGAAAGTGGCTTGTCGTTTCTTGGTTTAGGCGATCCCAATATTATCAGTTGGGGGTTTCAGATTGGCGCGGGTCGTACTGTGCTTCGATCGGCATGGTGGGTGTGTACGTTTCCGGGCGTGGCCATACTGCTAACGGTACTGGCCATTAACTTGGTGGGCGAGGGGCTAAACGATGCGCTTAATCCACGCCTGCGGACACGCACATGAATACACCGACTGAAGCAAAACCATTACTCGACATACAAAACCTGTTCGTCAAGTTACCTGCAGGCGCTGAGCGATCACATGCGGTTGAAGATGTAAGTTACACCTTAAACAACAATGAAATCCTTTGTGTTGTGGGTGAGTCGGGTTCGGGTAAATCGATCACTGCGCGAGCCATTATGTCGTTACTGCCGGTACCTCATGTGCGTGTGGATCAAGGCCAAATTTTATTTAACGGCGAAGATCTCACCAAAGCCAAAGAGAGTCGCTTGCGTGAAATTCGTGGTGGCGAAATCTCCATGATTTTTCAGGAGCCTATGACGGCATTAAACCCGGTGATGACCATCGGTAACCAAATAGATGAAGTGATCCGTTTTCACACCAAAATCAAAAAACGCGACCGACGCGAACGTGCAATGAATTTAATTGCCAGCGTACATCTTCCCGATCCGGAACATATTATTGCTGCCTATCCGCATGAACTTTCCGGTGGTCAGCGGCAGCGGGCTATGATTGCCATGGCATTGGCTATGGAGCCCAAAATACTCATTGCCGATGAACCGACGACAGCGCTTGACGTGACAACCCAAGCGCAGATTCTAAAACTGATTAAAGAGCTGCAACAAAGTCACGATACCGGTGTACTTTTCATCACACACGATTTCGGTGTTGTTGCTGATATCGCCGACCGTGTAGCGGTTATGCAGTATGGGAAAATTGTTGAAATTGGTACAACCGATCAAGTGTTGAATCACCCTCAACACCCTTATACACAGTCGCTGATGCGTGCTGTGCCGAGTCTTGTGCCACCGGCGGTGCGTGCAATTTCAGATCAAAAAGAACTGGTGGTGGGCGATCTTACTAAGACCTACTCCAGCGGTGGTGGCTGGTTTGGCTTCGGCTCAAAAGAACGGGTTGTGCATGCTGCACAAAACGTTGAGCTCACTTTGCATAAAGGTGAAACACTGGGTGTGGTAGGTGAGTCGGGCTCAGGTAAATCAACCTTGGCGCGCTGCATTGTTCGATTAATTAACGCTGATTCAGGCAGCATTGTTTACAACGATGTGGATTTACGACCGCTCAACCGTGCTCAAATGCGACCGTACCGATCTAAAATTCAAATGGTATTCCAAGACCCGTTTGCATCGTTAAACCCAAGAAGCAAAGTGGGCAACATTATCGCTGACGGTCCGCGACTATTAGGTGCAGATGCAGCGCAAGCCAGCCAACGTGCGCTTGAGATGTTGGCCTTGGTTGGATTGGATGATCGTGCCTTTGACCGGTTCCCACATGAATTCTCTGGTGGGCAACGTCAGCGTATTGGAATTGCCAGAGCGTTGGCTCTAGAGCCTGAAATACTGGTAGCCGATGAACCGGTATCTGCGCTCGATGTATCAATTCAGGCTCAAATTTTAGAGCTACTGGCAGATATCCGCGAACGCTTGCAACTCTCGATGATTTTCATCACGCACGATCTTCGCGTAGCGGCGCAAGTGTGTGATCGTATAGCGGTTATGCGGTTGGGAAAGATCGTTGAGATGGGGCCAACAGCTGCGTTGTTTGAGCAGGCTGAGCATGCTTATACCCGAGAGCTACTTAATGCGGTGCCGGGTAAGGATTGGCGTCCAACTTCTTTGTAAGCATCAACGCAATCGCGAAGCAGCGCATTATCTGTAATCTAAAAAAAAGCAGTGTTTTAGAATGTCTTGCTCTTGCACTCAGTGTTTGTTCTGTCCCGGTAAAACAGAGCGTGAGCTGTTCAGGCTTATTTTTTCTCTTCGAAAACGGTTGAAAGAAAGTCGCTAGCTACGGTGACATGCTGCCCTGCATTTTTTTCAGCCAATTTGCTGTCTCCAGCGGTTATGGCATTGAGAATGTCGCTATGCTGGCTTGCGACAGTGCGTGAGTGTTCTGCATAACTTAGCACCAAGCCCATTACCCGGCGTAAATAGTGCCAATGTTGACCAGTAGTCGCAGTAAGCAGTGGGTTGCCGGACGCTTTGTAAATGAGTTGATGGAACTCAACGTCATGTTGAATCATTTGCTTAATGTTGCCTTCGTGGATCGCTTTCTTGCCAGAAGCAATAATGGTATTGCCTTCCTGTTGCAAAGAGTTTGCGTCAATAACACCCTGTTTTATTTGTTTGGCCGCCAGCCTGGCTGCAAGGCAGTCAAGTGCCCCGCGAATTGCGTAGTGATGGTGCATTAAAGACAAATCGAGTTCCGGTATGCACAAGCCCCGACCAGGTGCGTCTTTCAGAACACCTTCGCTTTTCAAGCGCGCCAATGCTTGTTGGATAGGGTGTCTGGATACGCCCAATTGGCTTGCCAATTCTTCCTGAATCAGCTTGCTGCCAGGTTCTAAAGAGCCGTCCCATATTCCGTTAAGAAGCGCTTGATAGGCTTGCTCGGTTCTACCCGGCGAGGTTTCGATGGTTTTCATGATCATCGTATTTTACTCATTTTTTTTAGCAATGCGTTGCAAACTCAGTTTGTGAATGGTATTTTGAACTCTGAATTCAGAATTCGCAACTATTGCAATCCCGTAGAAAGGTACCCCATATGGCTAAAGCTATTCATTCGATGATTCGCGTTCTAGATGAAGAGCGATCGGTTGAGTTCTACTCGCAAGCATTTGGCTTGGAGGTGGCAGATCGGCTCGATTTTGACAGTTTCACGTTGATTTATTTGAGCAACAGTGAGGATGATTTCGAGTTGGAACTCACTGTGAATAAAGGCCAAACAGAGCCTTATGATTTGGGCAATGGCTACGGGCATCTTGCTGTGTCTGTCGACGATCTTGATTCAGAGCATCAACGCATCAAGGCGTTAAACCTGAACCCACGAGACATCGTTGAATTTGAGCGCGACGGTGCTTTGCTGGCAAAGTTCTTCTTCATTAAAGACCCCGATGGTTATGACATTGAGGTGCTGCAGCGACACGGCAGATTTAAATAACAGTTTTTTTACGCAGCTTCAAACAACGCGGTACCAAGCGGCTTAGCTTGAAACTTTGCCGCTTCGTTTAACGCTTTCGTCGGCTTCCGTTTATTGCCGAAACCATTCACTACTTACAGGAGAAACATCACGATGGAATCTATTATCCATTTAGAAAAATCAGTTTCCAGGTCTCCTTCTGAGCTCATGAAATTGAGCAGAAGGCAGTTGCTTAAACGAAGCTTGGCTGTTTGTGGCGGCTATGCATTAGGTGGATCTTTTCTTGCCGCCAGTGATGCTGCTTGGGCGATGGAGCTCAAAGCGTTGTCACCGGAGTCTATGGCAACGTTAATTCAAATGGCCAGGGACATTTACCCGCACGACAGCTTTGGCGATGCCTTATATGCAGCGGCTGTGAAAGGCCATGATGATACGGCAGCGGGCGATGCCGAATTTAAACAAATGATTGAAGAGGGTATTGCTCTGCTTAATAACAATGCAATGCAAGCAGGCAATTCGAGTTATGTGGATACCGGTTGGGAGTCTGATCGTGTGGCGTTATTAAAAGGCATTGAAGATTCCACCTTCTTCTCCACCCTACGTGGTGGTCTGGTTGTTGGGCTTTATAACCAACCGGCGGTTTGGGAGAAACTGGGTTATGAAGGTTCCTCGTTCGAGAAAGGTGGTTACCTAACTCGTGGTTTTGACGACATCAATTGGCTGTAGTCGGTCCCTTTCATTTGGAGAATAGAACATGAGTGCACCTTTTGATTTAACAGATGATTCCGTAGTCGTCATTATTGGTACTGGCGCAGGCGGTGGCGTTTTAGCTAACGAGCTCGCACAAAAAGGCATTAGTGTGGTGGCGTTAGAAGCGGGTGGTCGGCATTTACCGCAAGACTACATCAATGATGAATGGCCGAGCTTCGGTCAATTAGCATGGACCGACATGCGAACAACGTCTGGCAGCTGGCAAGTTGCCAAAGACTTTCCCAACCTGCCAGCTTGGATTGTAAAGGCGGTGGGTGGGTCTACCGTTCACTGGGCTGGCGCATCTTTGCGTATTCAAGAGCACGAATTTAGAACCAAAACGGAGTACGGTAATATTGACGGTGCTAATTTGTTGGACTGGCCAATTACCTTGGCAGATTTAGAGCCTTACTATGAAAAGGCTGAAAACAAACTTGGCGTTACGCGCACTAATGGCATCGAAGGTTTGCCTGGCAATAACAATTTCAAGGTTATGAAAGCTGGTGCAGATAAAATGGGCTATAAAAACTGCCATACAGGTCGAATGGCAATCAATTCGGCGCCGCGCGATGGTCGTGCCGCGTGCCAACAACTCGGCTTTTGTTTTCAAGGTTGTAAAATGGGTGCTAAATGGTCTTCTGCTTATGTTGACATCCCGCAGGGCGAAGCCACCGGTAATTTAGAAGTCAGAGAGCATGCCCATGTTTTAAAAATTGAGCATGATAACAACGGCCAAGTGAGCGGTGTTCTTTATGCCGATAAAGATGGCAACCAACATTTACAGAAATGTCGCGTTGCTTGCGTTGCCGGTAACTCTATTGAAAGTCCCCGTTTATTATTAAATTCTGCATCATCAATGTTTCCGGATGGTCTGGCTAATTCATCGGGCATGGTCGGTAAAAACTACATGCGCCACATGACAGGTTCTGTTTATGGCATATTCGAAAACCCCGTGCACATGTACAGAGGCACTACCATGGCGGGCATTATCACCGATGAATCGGTTAACAACCCAGACCGGGGTTTTGTTGGTGGTTATGAAATGGAAACGGTATCCATTGGTCCGGCTTTCACAGCGGCGTTTTTAAATCCAGGTGCGTGGGGAAGAGAGTTTGCTGCGTCTATGGATAGTTACACTAATATGGCCGGTATGTGGCTGGTTGGTGAAGACATGCCGCAAGAGTCTAACGGCATAACGTTATCTGACGAAAAAGATCAGCACGGAATGCCAGCGGCTAATGTGCATTTTGACGATCACCCCAATGATGTTGCCATGCGCAACCATGCTTATAAACAAGGGATGGCGCTTTATGATTCTGTTGGAGCAACGCAAACACTGCCAACGCCACCATACCCTTCAACGCATAACCTAGGCACTAATCGTATGAGTGCGAAACCAAGCGATGGTGTGGTGAACAAACACGGGCAAAGTCACGACATCAAAAACCTGTTTGTCTCAGACGGTAGTCAGTTCACCACGGGTGCCGCTGAAAACCCAACACTTACCATTGTGTCGCTGGCTATTCGGCAAGCCGACTACATTGCTGAGCAGATGAGTTCAAAAGGCTTGTAACACATTCATCGATACCAGATTCGCTTCCGCATCCGTTTGTTATTTAGCGATGCGGAAGCGAAAATGGACCAAAACTAGCGTTTTTTCGTAAAAATTGCTTAAATAACGAGTTTCATTAGGTGTTGGTGTGTGTTTGTGTGAGGGGCTATACTTAGCCGCAAACCAGGATAAGCTTATGGCCAACGCTTTAACATTTCATCAATCGTTTACCAGCGATGAGCTTAATTCGCAATATAACTTGCGTGCTGGTCGACCAGACTTCATTACTACCGTAATCCCTAATTGGCAACAGCGCAGCGAGCTTGCTCGCGACTCAATCGACTGCCAGTTAGACATAAACTACGGCAATGGCACAAAACAGAAATTAGATGTGTTTACCTGCGGTGATCCGGCTGCGCCAACCTTGGTTTATTTTCACGGTGGCTATTGGCAAAGCGGTGATAAATCAATGTACAGTTTTCTAGCAAAACCGTTTGTAGAAAGCAGGGTTAATGTAGTCGTGGTTGGTTATGATCTTTGTCCACAGGTTAGTATCACTGCTATTTCTGCACAAGCTCGTGAAGCGTTGGCTTTTCTTTGGCGTAATGCCCACCAACTAAATATTAATAGCGCTCGTATTGCCGTGATGGGGCATTCTGCCGGTGGGCATATTGCACAAATGATGATGGCGACTCATTGGAAAAAACTTGGATCGGATTTACCGTTAAATTTGATCGCGGTTGGCATTCCTATTTCGCCGTTAAGTTACCTTGAACCCGTGCGGTTAACAGATGCACTCAATAGTGGTATTCAAATGAGTGCCGAAGAAGCTGAACGCGAGAGTCCGATGGTCAATCATCCACCGGTCACTAATGCGTCGCAATTAGTCATTGTTGGTGGCGCGGAAACCGATGAATTTCATCGGCAGGCTCAAATGTATGTAGATGCCTATGGCAATAGTGAGCGCCTAATTAAGCTATATGTGGTGCCTGGTGTTGATCATTTCGATGAAATCAATGTGCTAGCCGATTCGAGTAGCCCGATTTTTTGCAGAGTACATGATCTGATAATTCAAAGCTAATAATGCCAATTGAATGCTGCGGTAGCGCGTTGCTACGCATTGAGTCCTTTCATGCCTTCTTCGGTATAGCGACTCCCAGCGACGTGCAACTTTTCGATAGCAGCTTCGAGGGTTTTGACTTCCGATGTTGAGAGTGAGATAGCCGTGGATGCTGCATTTTGTTCGAGATAGTTGATGCGCCGAGTACCCGGAATGGGCGCAATGTCATCTCCTTTTGCCAATAGCCAAGCCAGCGCAATTTGCGCTTTTGTGCATTGTTTTGCGTTAGCTAATGTGTTTATACAATCGACGATGGCTAAATTGGTTTTAATGTTTTCGGTTGTGAATCGCGGTAAGTTGGCGCGAAAGTCATCTGATTCAAATTGTGTATTGGCATCGTATGTGCCGGTTAAAAACCCTCTGCCCAGTGGTGAGTAAGGTACAAAGCCAACACCTAGTTCACGGCAGCAAGGTAAAATTTCACTTTCGACATCGCGAGTCCATAACGAGTACTCTGTTTGTACTGCGGTAACCGGGTGCACTGCATGCGCTTTACGTAACGTTGCTGCACTCACTTCACATAAGCCAATGTGTTTAATTTTACCTTCGCTAACCAATGACGATAGCGTCGTCATTACCTCTTCGATGGGTTGTTTTTGGTTTATGCGATGTACGTAATAGAGGTCGATGCACTCAACGCCCAGTCTGCGTAAAGAGCCTTCGCACGCTTGGCGCGTATAGTGTGCGCTGTTATCGATAATGCGTTTATACTCACCAGGTTTTCTGACGATGCCAAACTTGGTGGCAATTTCAATCTGTGCGTTAGATTGCTTAAGAAAACGGCCAATTAATTCTTCGTTATGACCAATACCGTAGGTTTCTGCCGTATCGAAAAAACTAATGCCTAAATCGATGGCTCTGTGTAAAACACGTATCGATGCAGCATCGTCGTTTGCGCCGTAAAACTCGCTCATGCCCATACAGCCCAAACCCAGTGCGGATACTTCGAAGTTGGGTGTGATTTTGCGTCTTTGCATAACGGACTCGGTTGATTAGCGTGTTATTTGACTGAAATTAATCGACATTAATACCGAGCAACTCGACATCGAATATTAGCGTGGAGCCTGGTTTGATTTTACCGGCACCTCGATTGCCGTAACCCAGTTCACTGGGAATAAACAGTCGGGTTTTCTCTCCTTCAACCATTAATTGTAAACCTTCCGTCCATCCAGCAATGACTTGATTTAATCCGAATGAGATAGGCTCACCACGATCTACTGAACTATCGAATACGGTGCCGTCGATGAGTGAGCCATGGTAATGGACTTTGACCCGATCGCTGGCTGATGGGTGGGCAGTGCCGGTGCCTGCTTCAAGCACCTTGTACTGCAGCCCGGAGGCCGTGGTTTGCACACCGTCAGCGGTGCTGTTTTTGGCTAGGAATTCCTGACCTAACTGGATATTTTCTTTAGCTTTGCCACTGTTCATAAAATGGTTCGCAATAAACCAAACGGCGGCCAGCACTAATACAACGAGTACGAATTTCATAATTAGCATATTTTTGATGGTCGCTTATTATATGCTGGTAAGCGCTTTATGCAAATTGAGTTAAATTGTCATGAAAAAAACTGTTGTTGTAACCGGTGGAACGCGTGGTATCGGTGCAGGCGTATCGCAGGTGCTTAACCGAGCGGGTTGGGGGGTTATAGCCGCCAGTAACTCAGAGCAGGAAATTGCGGCTTTCGACGCATCTACCGGTATTGAGTTGCATTTGTTAGATGTGACTGATGAACAATCGGTCAGTAGTCTTTTCAGTCAGTTGGATAATTTGCATGCCTTAGTGAATTGTGCCGGTATTCTGCAACGCGGTGCCGAGTACGACATGGCTGTATTTCAAAAAGTAATCGATGTCAATTTAACCGGCACGATGCGCTGCTGTGTGGCTGCACAGCCCTTATTAGCGAAATCAGGTGGTGCGATAGTTAACACAGCTTCTATGCTCAGTACTTTTGGCGGGCCACTCGTTCCAGCGTATGCGGCATCTAAAGGCGGCGTTGCGCAGTTAACTAAATCGCTGGCTGGCAAATGGGCCGATGATGGTATTCGCGTTAATGCCGTTGCTCCCGGCTGGATCGAAACAGAAATGACACAAGGGCTAAGGGACGCACCAGAGCGAAGCGATGCTATTTTGGGGCGTACACCAATGAAGCGTTGGGGCAAAGTAGAAGAGGTTGGTAATATGGTTAAGTGGTTGTTGTCTGACGAAGCAAGTTTTGTAACCGGCTCTGTTTATCCGGTAGATGGCGGCTACAAAGCTCTATAACTGGAAACGATGACTAAATAATGAACGATAAAAAATCTTACGACGAAAGAACGCCTTATCAGTTACCTTTTCCAAAGGATGCTCAAAATGAAATAGTTATTCCGAATGCAATACCGGAAGACGACCGACTCTGGGTACCCCAAGCAGAGAACGTTTGGTTACGGCCATTATGTTTAAATCGTTCGCAAGGTTATTGGACCAACTTACTTAAAGTGACTAAATCAGGTGTGTTGTCCCGTCATCGACATCCACAACCGGTACATGGTTGGGTGTTAAAAGGACGATGGCATTATCTGGAGCATGATTGGGTTGCAGAGGCGGGCTCTTACGTTTACGAACCACCCGGAGAGACACACACATTAGTAGTGCCAGACGGCGTTGATGAAATGATAACGTATTTTCAGGTTAATGGTGTCATGTGCTACGTTGATCCTTGGGGTGAAGTTTTAGGTTACGAAGATGTCTTTACTAAAATCGATATGTGTCGCGCGCACTATACCCAGGTTGGTTTGGGTGAAGACTATGTTGATCAGTTCATACGTTGATCAGTTCATACGTTTGTTGCGAGTACAAAAGTATTTATTAAAATGAGTGTTCATTCCGGTTATCTGATAACGGCGCAGTCTGAGGCTACCGTTATAGCGTGGGATAAAGCAATGGCTGACTATCTCGGCTTCTGCGGATCGCCAGTTTCAGAAGTACAAAACGTGGATGATGCAACGTTTGTATTAGGGCCAGTGTTTTGTGCGGCTATGAAAATTCTCAGTGGCCTTGATCCACAAGGTGAATCTGTAGGCAAAAACCTTTTAGCCATGCGGCAAGCCGCAGCGGGCGCATCTGCCTCTGAGCGATGCCATGTGGCGGCTGTGGAATTAATGGTTAAAGGTGAATTTAGCGAAGCGGCTCGCACTTGGGATGCGTTGTTAACTAAAGAGCCTAATGATTTACTGGCGCACAAATGTGCGCATGAAAGCTGGTTTTTGGTTGGGGATGCTAATGCAATGTTAGCCTCCACGACAGCTGCACTACAGCCGCTGTCGTCCGAAGATACTGCTTTTTCAGTAGCTGCTGCACAGCACGGTTTCGCATTAGAAGAGGTTGGGAACTATCAAGCGGCTGAGGCATGGGGTCGTTTGGCCTTGGATATTACGCCTACTGATTGTTGGGCGTTGCATTGTTTAACTCACGTGTATGAGTCGCAA
>CALDTX010000013.1 GCA_937923565.1 uncultured Granulosicoccaceae bacterium
AAGTTGATCGAAACAGCGCTTACCTTCGTACTGGAACCATACAACGGCAAAACGCAACAATATGCACGGTAGAGTCGAAGCACCACACAGTAATCGCCGTGATTGGGAAAATCTGCGAAAACTCTCTGTTTATCTGTGGGAATACAAAGGGCGTGTTCTAGCCGCACTAGCTTGCCTTGTGGTGAGTAAGCTGGCTGTGGTGGCCGTACCCCTCATATTAAAAGAAATCGTCAATACCCTTGATACGGATGGTCAAACTGCCGTTGAGCACTCTGTGTTGTTGGTGGCGCTTGGCTTAGTAGCCGCCTACGGTTTATTGCGTTTACTCAACTCCTTTTTTAAAGAACTGCGCGATGCCTTGTTTGCGCGTGTGCGTTATCGGGCAATGCACAGACTCTCCACACAAGTGCTTACACATCTGCACAATTTATCGTTGAACTATCACCTGGAACGTCGCACCGGTAGTGTGTCTAAAGATTTATCGCGTAGTACCAATAGTTTGAGCTCAATCGTTAACTTGTTGGTTTTCAATATTGTGCCAACTGCCGCAGAGTTCTTATTGGTTGCGCTGATTCTATTAGGTGGCTATGGCTGGCAATACACGGTAGTGGTCGTTATCACGGTGGTTGTTTATGTGTTCTTCACGTTGGCATTTTCAGGATGGCGCATGCAGTTCCGGCATGAAATGAACCGTTTAGATTCGCTGGCTAACGGGCGCGCAGTGGATAGCTTGCTCAACTATGAAACCGTTAAATATTTTAACAATGAAAAACTAGAGCAAAGCGCTTACGACGAGCACCTTTCAGATTGGTCGGATGCTGGTGTTAAAAGCCAAACAACGATGTCGTTATTGAATTTTGGACAAGCGGCGTTGGTCGCTATTGGCGTTACGCTAATTATGATGTTGGCGGCAAGAGACGTTGCCTCGGGCACCATATCTTTAGGTGATATTGTATTGATCAATGCGCTGATGCTGCAATTGTTTGTGCCACTGAATGTGCTGGGCGTGGTGTATCGCGGATTACAATACGCGCTGGCCGATATGGATCTCGTTATAAAGTTACTGGAACGTACACCGGAAATACAAGATAAGCCAAATGCATCGGAGCTGCAGGTAAAGCAGGCACGCATACAATTCGACGATGTACGGTTCGCGTATTTATCTGAACGGCCCATTATTAAAGGCATAAGCTTTGCGGTAGAGCCCGGTAAAAAAGTGGCCGTTGTAGGACCTTCAGGTTCAGGTAAGTCAACGCTGTCCCGTTTGTTGTTCCGCTTTTACGATGTCGATGAAGGTTCAATAAAGGTAGACGGTGTCGATATTCGCGAGTGCACGCAACAAAGCTTGCGAGAAGTGCTCGGTGTGGTGCCACAAGATACTGTGATGTTTAACGACACCATTCGCTACAATTTGTCGTATGCGAAGGCTGATGCCACTGAAGATCAAGTGCGTCAAGCTGCACGGATGGCAAATTTGGATGAATTTATTGAATCATTGCCTCAGGGCTACAACACGATTGTTGGTGAGCGCGGACTCAAACTATCCGGTGGTGAAAAACAACGCATGGCCATTGCGCGTGTGTTGTTAAAGAACCCGCCCATTATTGTGTTCGATGAAGCCACGTCCAGTTTAGATACACAAAGTGAGCAAACTATCTTGGAAGGGCTGAATGCTGCCGCAGAGCGTGCCACCTCATTAGTCATCGCACACCGCTTATCAACGGTTGTAGATGCCGATGAAATCCTTGTACTCGATGCAGGTGTTATTGTTGAACAAGGAACGCATGAGCAGTTACTCACGCGCAATGGCTTGTATGCCAAGTTATGGCAATTGCAGCAATCGTCTGACGACTAAAGCATTACTTTTTCGCTAAGTTTAAGAACTCGTTACGTGTATTAATATCGGAACGGAAGCGGCCCAACATGCAAGATGTGGTCATCGAGGAGTTTTGTTTGCCAACTCCCCGCATCATCATGCACATGTGTTGCGCCTCAACAATAACACCGACGCCTAGTCCGTTAGTCACGCTGTTAACGGCATCGGCAATTTGCTTTGTCAGGTTTTCCTGAATTTGTAAGCGTCTGGCATACATATCGACGATACGGGCTATCTTCGATAAACCAATGACTTTGCCGTCGGGTAGGTAGGCCACATGGCATTTGCCGATAAAAGGTAAAATATGATGCTCGCAAAGCGAGTACATTTCGATATCCCGGACAATCACCATCTCTTCACTATCAGACTCGAAAATTGCATTGTTAACAATTTCGTCGAGCGTTTGCTGGTAACCATGCGTTAGGTATTCGACCGCCTTTGCGGCTCGAGCAGGCGTATCGCGCAAGCCGTCGCGGTTGATGTCTTCTCCTACTGACTGCAGGATATTTGCGTAGGAGTCTTTAATGCTTGGCATGTTGATCTGTATCGTAAAGCGTAAACGTAAGAGACTATAGCGTAAAAAGTTCCGTGCAGTGGGGGTCTCGGGCCCAAAGGCACAGGGGTTTCACGCCGTAATATGAAAGTTTGCAACTGTTTTGTTAGATTGGTTGTCGAAACGAGTATGGTTTGTGCAGCGCACTGCACAGCGGGTGCATTGGCGCGATATACTAGTGTGAGGTGTGTCACATTTGTACCTGTGTAAACCTGCAGAGGTTTATTGACTGCTGCTAGCACCGCTATTTAGCGTATAAGTGCTTGAAATTAAACCCCGGGAGGGACATATGGGCTTGGTATTTTGGTTAGTCGTTTTTGCGCTCACGCTGTTCATTGTGGCGCGTATGCGCGTCAGTTTGGTTGCATTTTCGATTGCGGCGGCTGTCGTGCTCTTGGTAGCACGTGCATCGGGGTGGTTGCCCGGTACTTTTGGGTTGTTAGTTTTGGCTTTGGCGGTTGCACTGGGTGTCGTTTTCAACGTTCGCTCTATTCGCCACAAAGTGGTTAGCACGCCGTTACTTAAATACGTCAGAGCCGTACTCCCACCGATGTCAGACACCGAACGTGTCGCCATTGATGCCGGAACCGTTTGGTGGGAGGCCGAACTATTCCGTGGCGCACCAAATTGGAACAAATTGGTGAGTTACCCCGAAGCTGAATTGTCAGCCGAAGAGCAGGCTTTTCTGGACGGTCCAACCGATAAACTGTGCTCTTTAATGAATGACTGGGAAATCACTTACGAGTTAAATGATTTACCCGAAGCTTGTTGGGAAGTGATAAGAGAACATAAATTTTTGGGCATGGTTATTCCCAAAGAGTACGGTGGATTAGGTTTCTCCGCGATGGCTCACTCAGAGGTTGTCACCAAGCTGGCAACACGCAGTGTCAGTGGTAGCGTAAGCGTCATGGTGCCCAACTCGCTGGGCCCGGCCGAATTGTTGTTGCACTACGGCACCGAAGATCAAAAAAATTACTATTTACCGCGCTTAGCTTCCGGCGATGAAATCCCTTGTTTTGCGTTAACTGGGCCCTCTGCCGGATCAGACGCCAGCGCCATGCCCGACTACGGCATTGTCTGTAAGGGCGAATACAAAGGCGAAGAAGTGTTGGGTTTACGTGTAACCTGGGATAAACGTTACATCACGCTTTCGCCAATCGCCACGCTTTTGGGTTTGGCTTTCCGTGCTTACGATCCGGATCATCTACTCAGTGAAAATGAAGACTTAGGCATTACGTGCGCGTTGATCCCAACCGATACACCGGGGGTAGTAATAGGTCGAAGGCACTTCCCACTTAACCAAGCCTTTATGAACGGCCCTAACAGCGGCGATAATGTGTTTATCCCGATGGAATGGATAATTGGTGGTCAGGATATGCTTGGCCAAGGCTGGCGCATGCTGATGGAGTCGCTCGCGGTGGGTCGGGGTATATCGTTGCCATCTTCAGGCGTTGCCTCAGGAAAAGCGGCCGCGCGTTTTGTGGGTGCGTACGCCCGTATACGGCATCAGTTTGGTTTACCTATTGGTAAATTTGAAGGCATCGAAGAAGTACTCGGTCGAATTGCCGGATTAACGTACACCATGGATGCTGCACGGCGTTTAACCTGTGCAGCGCTTGATGAGGGTGAAAAGCCCTCAGTGGTTTCTGCGATTTTAAAATACTTCAACACCGACAGCATGCGCACCGTTGTTAACGACAGTATGGATGTGTTGGGTGGCAAAGGTATTTGCATGGGTCCCGGCAACTTTATGGCGCGTCCGTATCAAGGTGTACCTGTGGGTATAACCGTGGAAGGTGCCAATATTCTCACGCGCAGTATGATTATCTTCGGTCAGGGCGCTATGCGGTGTCATCCATGGCTTGTTAAAGAGATAAATGCGGCATCATTACCCAACAAAAAAGACGCACTGGAAAGTTTTGATGAAGCGTTAATGGGACACATTGGTTACGGTATCCAAAATGGTGCACGTTCCATGTTTCATGGCCTTACCAAGGGGCGCTTTGTTGGTGCACCCATCAGTGGTGAAAATGCAAAGTACTACCGACGAATCACCCGCATGAGCTCGGCATATTCTTTTCTTGCCGATTTCGCGATGTTGTTCTTAGGCGGTAGTTTGAAGCGCAAGGAAATGTTGTCGGGCCGATTTGCTGATGGACTCGTACATATGTATATGGCATCTGCTGTACTAAAGCGTTTCGAAGACACCGGCAGACCAGCAGAAGATCAGCCCTTAATGGAATGGTCTGTCCGATACAATCTATTTCAAACGCAAGTTGCGTTAGATCAGATTTTACGCAACTTTCCGAATAAGTTTGTTGGCTTGGTGTTGCGTGGCGTTGTTTTCCCGTTGGGCCGACGTTATCGCACCCCGAACGATCGCTTAACGCAGCAATGTGCCACCTTGCTAATGTCTCCGTCAGAGGCAAGAGACCGGTTAACTGCTGGCGTTTATCTCGATGATCGCCCCGATGATGTCACCGGTTGTTTGGAATATGCGCTTAAATGCGTAATGGCGGCTGCTCCAGCAGCTAGAAAGCTGAAGAAATCGCGTGCCAAACAACCCTACGGTACGTCTTATGAGCAATGGCTGGAGCAATTGCAAGCGCAGGATATCCTCGATAATCTTGAAGTGGATTTACTCAAGGTTGCCTACGACGCTTCGCAAACGGTTATCAGTGTCGATGACTTCCCACGAGATTTTTTGCAAGGTGCTAATGCGCAGGTGTCTGAACCTATGCAGAAATCAGCGTAGGATTGAAATAACTATTACTGGCAGGCATGAGTTTGGCTGGCTACTATAATTAAGTAGCCACGCTCTTCTTTTGGTAATGGAACCAATTACCAAATCCGGACTCTGCAATAGTATGGGCAGTTGTGGCCTAATCCTGCATTGTGTTGCTCTACTTACGTCTGAATGTTGATCATCGCCTCATGTTTGAATTGTTGTTCAAGTATCCTCAGAGTGTCTGGCAAAATGCTGAATTAGTATTTGAAAGCCGCTGGCCGATCAGCTACCTGATAGCGATAGCCGTGCTGGGTGCGTTGGTGCTGCTGTTTTTTCTTGTACGTAACCCGCTTAAGCCGTCACAAAAAATGAGTTTGGCGTTATTGCAGCTATCGTTGCTCAGTATCGCTTTGTTTATGCTGTGGCGCCCGGCGTTGCTTTCCGAACAAATGGTGCCCGGTGAAAATACCGTGAGTTATCTGCTCGACACGTCCAAAAGTATGGCCACAGCCGATGTTAGTGGCCGTACACGAATAGACGCAGCCAAAGCACTGCTGCAAACTGATTCATTAACCAACAGCGACTGGTTTGAAGCTCACACGTTTAGTGTGGCCTCTGAATTAGCACCCATAGAATCCACCCAAAACCTGCAAGCCGATGCAGCGCAATCAGCCCTGTTGGATGGTGTGTCCGAGGTATTGGATACCGTGAGCGATACAACGCTTGCCGCTGTTGTTTTGTTATCTGACGGCGCTAACAATGTTGGAACCATTGACTCGGATTGGTGGCAACGTGTGAAATCGGCAGGCGTTCCAATTCATACCGTGGGTTTAGGCGAAACGCTGCGAATTAACGACATCGAGTTACAAGATGTATCTATCGACGACTTGGCCAATGATAATTCGCCGGTGTCGGCGCGATTATTGATCACACACAATGGCATTGAACGAGCGAGGGTGCGTGTGCATCAAGGCACACAATTGTTGCATGCTCAAAATATCGTGCTTGACGGTGCGCGCAATGAATCTATCCATTCTATCGATATAAGTAGCGGCGACGCGGGTGTTCGGGAGTTGCGTTTTACGGTTGAAGCGCTCGATGCCAATGATCAGCCCATTCAGGAAACAGATACCAGCAACAATGTACAAACACGCATACAACGGGTAGAGAATCAACCAAAGCGCATACTCTACGTTGAAGGAGAGCCGCGTTGGGAATACAAATTTATTCGTCGTGCATTGTCTGAACACAGTGAAGTTAATGTGGTGAGTTTACTGAGAACGTCATCCAACAAGTTCTTTCGTCAGGGTGTGGCTAATGCGCGTGAACTTGCCGATGGTTTTCCTACGCAGCGCGATGAGCTATTTGCCTACGACGCCATCATTATTGGCAGCCTAAATGCCGCTGAGCTCAGTACTGAGCAACAAGTGAACCTACGCGACTTCGTAAGTCTTCGTGGTGGTTCTTTGTTAATGCTTGCGGGTCGCGATGGACTCAGCGACGGCGGTTGGGGCCGTTCGGTCGTTGCCTCTACGTTGCCCGGTACGCTTAGCCCAAGACTCAATGGGGCGAGTTATCGGCGCGAAAGAGCAACAGTGTCGTTAACATTGCAAGGTGAACGAACACCTTGGCTTAAGCTGGAAGCGGGTGATGCGCAGAGTAATGCGGCATGGCAACAATTACCTGAAATAGCCGATTGGCAACGCATTGGTGATATCAAACCTGGTGCCAGTACTTTGTTAGAGCTTGAAGCCATTGAAGGTAAAGAGCCCTTATTGTTGTGGCATCGCTACGGTCAGGGTAATAGCGCTATTTTAGCCAGCAGCGGTACTTGGCGTTGGCAAATGCGCCTACCGTCTGAAAACCAGTGGCATCAGAAATTCTGGCAACAGTTGTTGTCGCAAATGGTCAATACATCGTTGCCACGTATCAGTATCGAATTGGACAAACAAGTTTATCGGGATCAAAGCAGTGTGGAAGTGGCCGTTATTGCGCGGGAAGCAAATTTTGATCCGGTACTGGCTGGTGAACTACAAGCCGTGTTGGTTGCACCTTCTGGCAAAGAAAGCGATATCACCTTGTCGGCCGATGTAAATACCGCCGGGCGTTTTATTGGCAGTGTTAGCACAGTAGAGCCTGGCCCTTACTCTATTCGGGTTGAAGCGGAACCTCGCGGTGAAGCCATGGTAAACAATGGCTCTGCGATGGCATCACGTTGGTGGATAAAAGAACAAGGCACGGCGGAAACGTTTGGTAATGTCCAACAAGCGCCATTCCTGAAACGTTTGGCTGAAGTCACTGGTGGGCAATACCTGAGTTTGGCGAATGCTGATCAATTAGTCGATGTGTTAAGCCTACAAAATGCCGGCGTCACACGAGAGCAATATTTACCGGTTTGGAATATACCGTTTCTGTTTTTATTGCTGGTTTTAGGAAAATGTCTGGAGTGGTTTTTACGGCTTCGTTGGAAACGCTTGTGAAAATAAACTCAACTATTTTTAGCCTTAGCTTATTGAGCCTGCTCTTTGCTGTCTCCGAGGTTGCTTTAGCAAAGTCGATGGGCATAGTGGTGTCGGGGCTGGGTGGATCGGCGCAGTATGAAGAGCAGTTTGTAGAACAAGGGCAAACGATTGTTGACGGACTTCGCTCGCTCGAAAATGATGCAAGTGCTTTTACCTGGTTAAGTGCCAATGATGCTACCAAAGAAAACATTCTTGCTGAGTTGTCAAAGCCTGCCGTTAAAAACGCCGATGTTTTTTTTCTGGTGTTATTGGGTCATGGCGTCAGTAATGCCGAAGGTTGGTGGTTTAACTTATCGGGCCCCGACTTGAACAGCAACGACCTGGTCACAGCACTTAATCAAATTACTGCGCCAAAACAGGTTGTTGTTGCTGCCACCAGCGCCAGTGGTGCGCTACTGCCTGTGCTCAGTCAGCCAGGACGCGCTGTAGTGACGGCAACAAAGAGTGGTGGCGAAATCAATGCAGTGCGATTTCCACAGTATGTCGCAGAAGCTTTGTTGTCGGCCAATGCTGATGCAGATCGTAATGAGTTATTAACGCTTGCCGAATTATGGCGTTACGCCAATAGCAAAACGCAGGAATACTATAAAAAAGAAAAACTGCTTGCATCCGAACATGCACGCATTAACAGTGCGAATTTAGAATCTTTAGTGATTGCCAAAATGGGTGCGCTAAAGGCTGCAAAAGATAACCCCGAAGTTGCAGAGCTGCTTGACCAACGGCTGCAACTCGAAGCAGCGTTTTTATCCTTGAAAGCGAAAAAAACAGCATTAGGCATTACCCGCTTTTATGAACAGTTAGAGCCATTGCTTATCGATATCGCGGTATTGCAACAAAAGATTGATGCGGCAACCGGTTGGGTTGAACCATGATGACGTCTTGCTATAAACGGTTAAGTTTACGGTTGAGTTTATGTTTAGGGCTTATTGCTCTTATAGGTTTCTCTCCGGCTGTTCACGCGCTTCGCATTCATTACAGCGAAACCCGTTTTGATGAATTAAAAGCTTGCGATGCGATGGCTTACACTGGCGATCGAGATGGGTTTACGCAATGTGTGGAACCTTTATTAGATCATGAAGATGTTTTGTTGCGTGCCGATGCCGCGGCAGCGCTTGGCGATGTGCGTAATGCCAATAAATGGTACCGCGAAGCTGCAGCGCAAAGTGAAGACCCCAGAATAAAAACACATTGGGCGCAGTTGTACATAGATACGCACCAGCTCAGTGATGCCATTTCTTTGTACCGTGAAGTGCTGTTGATGAATGCGGACTACACACCTGCGCTTATAGGTGTGGCTGAAGCGACCATGCAATCGTTTGAAGGTGCTGCTAAAGAATCGTTACAACAGGTTGTGTTAAAAAACCCAGATAACGTTAAAGCGCTCATTTTACTGGCACGTATCGAAATTGAACTGCAAAACTTAACCCGCGCTCGCGGCTTGTTAAACAGGGCGGAACCGTTGCTAGAAGCTCAGGGCTTGCCGCTACTCGAAGTGTATGCACTTCGCGCAGGTGTGCAATTGCTGGAAGCTAAACCCATTGATGAATGGGTGAATAAAGCATTAGCGTATAACCCGAACTATGGGGATATTTATGCAATTCCAGCTCACTATTACATTATTACTTATCGCTACCGTGAGGCGGTTAATCTGTATCAAAAAGCCGTCGATACTGATCCGCTACTGGCCACCGCGCACAGAGACTTAGGCATAAACTTCCTGCGTATAAACAATGTGTTTTCTGCCCGATACCATTTGCAACAGGCTTATGAACTCGACCCGTTCGATGCGCAAACGGTTAATACCTTACGCTTTCTCGACAAAGCCGATGCCATGCAAATTTCATCGGTTGACGTGCCCGACCCAGACAACGCAGAGCGTACCTTAGGCCGGGTTTTATTCCGGCTCGATAAAGAAGACGTTGACTCGCTTGAACCCTACGTGATCGACCTGGCCACCCGAGCGGTTCAAGTGTTTTCAAAGCGATATGACTTCACATTGAAGCAACCAATGATTGTTGAGTTGTATCACGAACACGACGATTTCGCTGTGCGCACAGTGAGTACGCCAGGCATCGGTTTATTAGGGGTAACTTTTGGTTATTTAACGGCCATGGATAGTCCTAAGGCGCGCGCGCAAGGTGACTTTCATTGGGGCAGTACGCTATGGCATGAAATAGCACATGTGTTCACGCTTGAGGCCAGTGATCATTTGTTACCGCGCTGGTTCAGTGAAGGGCTTTCGGTTTATGAAGAATGGCAAACCGGGCCATTGCCTAATCGAGAGTTGCCCATCGATACGTTAATTGCATTGGCAAAGCAGCAATTTTTGCCCATTCGCCAATTAGACTGGGGCTTTGTTCGGCCGAGCTATAATGGCCAGGTGCATGTGTCCTATATGCAAGCCGGGCTGATTTGTGATTTTATTGCTCAGGAGTGGGGGCATCAGGCGTTAGTGTCTATGCTAAAAAGTTTTGCAAAGGGTGAATCCACAAACTCCGCTCTGCTCAAAGCCATTCAAATGGATGGGCAAGAATTCGATGTGTTGTTCAATGAGCACATAGAGTCGTTGTACGGTGAACTCTCCAGAAGTCTGGATGAATATCAAGTGGCCGGTAAGCAAATTGGCCGGGCCGTCAATGCTGAAGACTGGGTCAGTGTGGAATATCTGGCTGAAGACTTTATTGAGCAATACCCACAACGTGTTGGACCAGGCAACGGCTACGAAGTGTTAGCGCATGCTCAACGTCAACAGAACGATATCGAAAAAGCAATACAAACGTTACTTACCTGGCAGTCGTTGGGTGGGCACAACCCGAGCACACTGCAAGAGCTTATTCGAGCGCTCAGAGAGGCTGGCAGAGAAGCACAAGCTGCTCGGATTATGGAAGCATTGAATTGGGTGAGCCCTTATAACGAAGAGGAGCACCAATGGCTGGGCGAATACTATCTTAGCACCAACAACGCAGCCAAAGCTTTGCGTGAATTTGATGCACTTGAAGGTCTGCAAGCCGATGATCCTGCAACAGCATTACTGGGCAAAGCACGGGCTTCGTTACTGCTTGGCGAAAACGCTAAAGCGAAACGCCAAGTGCTTTACGCATTGGAAAATGCACCGTTTTATCGACAAGCTCAGCGCTTGTTACTTGAGTTAAATGAAGGAGAGCAAGTTGACTGATATCGATCTACATGCAGAGAACACCGATGAAATGGTGCAATCGTTCAGGCGTGTGAGTGATCAACTGCGTAGCGAGGTTGGCCGGATTATCGTTGGGCAAGACCACGTTGTAGAGCATTTGCTCATAACACTCTTAGTGGGCGGGCACTGCTTGGTAACAGGTATGCCGGGAACCGCTAAAACCTTGTTGGTACGCACCTTAGCTGATGCGTTAGGGTTGGAGTTTAATCGTATTCAGTTTACCCCCGACTTAATGCCCACTGACATAACGGGTACTGATATCGTTGAAGAGAACGATGCTGGTCGTCGCGATTGGCGCTTTGTACCGGGCCCCATTTTTACGAATGTGTTGTTGGCCGATGAAATCAATCGTACACCGCCAAAAACGCAAGCCGCACTGCTTGAAGCCATGCAAGAGTATTCAGCCACGGTGCGTGGTACGCAACACGTTATCGATAAGCCTTTCTTTGTGTTAGCTACGCAAAACCCGTTAGAGCTGGAAGGCACTTATCCATTACCCGAGGCACAGTTGGATCGATTCCTCTTTAACATCATGCTGGATTACTTGCCGCTAGAAGATGAAATAGCGGTTATTGAACGTTTTACCAGTGACGTTGTTCCAGAGCCGGTTAAAGCCTGTACGAATGCCGAACAAGTGTTGGCCTTTCAACGATTAACCCGGCAAGTGCCGGTATCTAAGGCAGTTGGGCAATACGCAGTTAAATTAGTCAGGGCCACGCGGCCCAGCGACGAAAGTGCAACAGAAATGGTGAAGCAATACGTCAAGTTTGGCGCTTCAGTTAGAGCCGCTTTGTTTATTACGATGGCTGCGAAGGCCAGGGCACTCATGCATGGCCGGTATCATGTAACAACCAATGATATCGATGCATTAGCTGCACCCGTATTGCGGCACAGAGTCATGCTCAGTTATTTTGCCGAAGCTGATAACGTCACCATCGACGATGTCTTACAAAACCTTGTTGACCAAAGTATGGCCGCCTAATGTCGCATCAACTTAACAACACTAACGTTCAATGAACGCTATTGCCACCAGCCGGTTTTTAAAACCAGATGTACTCGCTCGCTTGGGTACGTTAGAGTTGGTGGCGCGCACGGTCGTGGATGGGGTGTTGGTTGGGCTGCATCGGTCTCCGGATTTTGGTTTCAGTCAAGAATTCGCTGAGTATCGAGCCTACAACGATGGCGACGATCTTCGACACGTCGACTGGAATGTTTACGCCAGAGCCGATCGCATGGTGGTTAAGCGTTATAAAGGCGAAACTAATTCGGCAGTTACGCTGGTGCTCGATGTCAGCGCTTCAATGAATTTTGGTAGTCCGGTAAAAAAAATAGATCAGGCTCGGTTCCTGACCGCATCACTGGCGTATCTGGCCAGAAAGCAGCGTGATGCATTGGGCTTAGTATTGTTCGACGAAAAAATTCATGAATTTATTGCACCCAATGCAAGGCCAGACAGCTTAACGAAAATACTCAGTGCGCTTGAGTCAGTTAACGCATCTGAAACCGGAAACGGTACGGATATGTTTGCAGCTCTGTCCAATTTACGGCTGAATATGGATAAGCGTGGCTTACTGATTCTGGTATCAGATTTTTACGACGATATCGATACCATCGTATCTGCCATTCAACCGCTGGTGCATGCGGGGCAAGATACCGTGCTGTTTCACCTTGTTGATAATGAAGAATTAAGCCCGCAACAAAACAAGATTGTTGCTTTACGTGACATCGAAACCAATGAAGAGGTTATTGTATCGCCGGAGTACCTGAACGGCGAATACAAGCACAGTTTTGATGAACATCGAAAACAGCTGTCAAAGAAGTGTTCTCAAATGGGTGCCGATTACATAGAGCTGAACACCGCTGATTCCCTCGATAACGCCATAGGCAGTTATTTGCAGTTACGGGAGCGTCGCGGTTAATGAGCATGCTGTTTCCATTGTATTTTCTGGGTATGCTGGCATTCGGTTTGCCATGGCTCTTGCACCGGTTCAGTCATTTTGAACCACCCGTACTGACGTTTCCGTCCAAAAAATTCTTAAAACCGAGCAAACCACCGGTTAGCAACAAAAAGAAAATTCGTTACCGTTTTTTGTTTGCGTTACGGGCGTTATTGCTTGCAGCTTTGTGTTTTCTGTTTGCCCAACCTTTTCTAAACCAAACAACAGAGCAGGCCTTAGGCGATACCACGCAAATCATAGTTGTGGATAATTCTTTTTCGATGCGAGCAGGCGATCGCTGGCAACAGGCTATTAACAAAGCCGGTGAGTTAATCAACGAGCTTCCACAAGATGCCAACGCACAATTGTTTTCAACCAACAACGTGCTAACGCCGCTGTCAGCGCTGACCAATAACCATTCTGCATTGAGCACAGCACTAAATGATTTAACGCCAGGTTTTCACGGTGTGGATTTTGGCGAACTCATGACGCGATTAAATAATTTGGCCAATGAGTCTGAAATTGCAAGCTATGCGCAACTGGTTAGCGATGTACAAGTGTCGGCAAGGCCTGTACAAACCAATGAACTGTTTGCCACCAATTTAACAGGGTTTCGTATTGAGCCGGTTACCGATGATAACGTTAAGAATGTTTGGTTCACTGCTGAAGCCCGTTCCGACGACAATCTATTTGCCCGCGTCAATGTAAAACTCAGCGTGGCTAACAGTGCTGGAGAAAACGTGTCGGAGTCGGTCACTGTTCAGGTTTTGCTTGAAGACGAATTGGTTGCCAGTAAAACGGCCAATGTAGGTTCTGACGCCAGCGTTACTTTAAACTTTGACAAACTAGACTTATCCACCACGCGTAATCCGGTATTCGAAGTACGGTTACAGCAGGACGATGCATTAATGGAGGATAATTCGCAGCAGGTACCGGTTAAAGGTTTACAGCCAATCGAGGTGTACTACGTTAACGAAAACAATTCCGCCAGCCCGCAAAGTGAAGTGTTTATTAAAACAGCGTTGGAATCTGATCGACTGGCAGAACTTATCGATGCACCTGATGCAAACACGCAAATTCCCACGCAAGCCCGGCATGCCATAGTAAGAACGCGCCTTGATCGCAATGGCGATCTACCGCAATGGATAAACAGTGCTGCTGCGCAAGGGGTCAACATTCTGGTTATTGCGCAGCGCGACCCATCGCTTGAAAGCCGTGTTGCAAGGCAAGCTAAACACCTGGCACAAATCGACTTAGCACACCCAGTTGCCCTGAGCGGCATGAACCTGTTCAAGCTTCGATTTTACGAAGCGTTTGAATTTAACGCGAACAAAACAGACACTGTGCTCATTGCACTGGAAGATGGGACACCATTACTGATTGAGCGCTTTAATGACGGTGGCGGCAAAGTTATGCTGTTAAACGATCCATTGGACGGCTTCTACAGCGACATGCCCCAGCACCCGGAATTTGTAGCGCTGATGCAAAAACTTATTACTTACTTTGAAGCCAACAATGCACTCATTAGTAGTACGGTGGTGGGCAAGTCGTTCAAATTACCGGCTAATGTACAATTGTTAAACCCGGCTGGCAAAGCCATGCTAAAGCTGGACGAAACAGCTAATGAATCGTTGGTGCAAATTGATGAACCGGGCCTGTATAGCGTTGTGAGTGCACAAAGCGAATCCGCATTGCAGGCATTCACCGATCCTCGAGAATCGGATGTATTAACGATGTCGGCTGAGTCGATTGCCGCGTGGGAAAGACGCCACAACGACCGTGAGAAGGCCGATAGCTTGCAAACAACGGCGCTGGCAAGCAGTAATGAAAATTCAACCGATAATGATCAGGCTAAAAAATGGCTGTGGCAATGGTTGTTGCCTTTATTGGCATTAATGCTATTTGTGGAGCCCTTGTTTGCTAACCGACTGCTTAACGTGTCGAGGGAGAATGCATGAGCATTGAGCCACCAGCGCAACAAAATTTTGAGTCGTACATAAGCCGGGTTAGGCGGCGTGAAAAATTTCGTATAGTTTCACTGTTTCTTGTTGTCTTATTAGCCGCATTAATCGGTATTACGCTGGCTGGTGTAGGAGCCGGTTTAATTCGTGGGTTCACCCCCGAGTTAACATACTTAGCCAGGGCTTTATTAATGGTTGCGGCCATCGTTGTTGTTGGCCTGTTGCTTTGGCGACCCTTGACTAAATTGGCTGCCCACCAAGGGGCGCCATTGATTGAGTCAGCGGATGCTGCATTTAATGGCCGGGTGCGTACGTATTTAGACACGCAAGCCAGAACACCAGATCACAACTTCTTGCCATTGTTAGCGCGTGATGCCATGTCGATTGCTCGGCGCGTCCCCATTAAACGTATCGTGCCTAATTCGCTCATTGCTGTTCCTTTGTTGCTACTGGCAATGTTGTTTGGCGGTGGCGCATGGTTTTTTAAGCAAGCGCCCATGGCATGGCAAAACGCAGCACAGCATATTTGGTTGGGTTGGAAAACACCGGGATTAGTTGAGCCCCGAGAAATCGCTGTATTGCCCGGCAACACAGACATTATTTCAGGTGAGAACGTTAGCCTCCAAGCCAGCTTATCCGGTTTCAATGCAGATGAAATTTTACTGCATGTTAAATCCGGTGCAGGCGACTGGCAAACCTCGCAAATTAACGCAGGCGATAACAACACTTTCGATTTCACGTTGTTCCGCGTTACGGAACCCACCGACTATTACTTCTCTACCAGCTATACCGAAAGTGAGCAGTTTCGGGTAGGCGTAACCGAGCCGGCCGAACTTGAAACCATCATCGCCGATTATCAATACCCCGAATGGACAACATTGCCAGCTTATCAAAATGAAGATGCAGGTCGAGTTAGTGGTGTTAAAGGCACGCAAGTTACGCTGACCTTCGTTACCGATAAACCACTGGAAGCCGGGTATGTGATGTTTGGCGATCAACGCATGAGCCTGCAAGGCTCTGGTAACGAACGAACACTCGATATTACGATTGCTGGAGAATCGCAGTACCAACTGTTCGACACGTTGTTAGGTCGTGATATTGCGATCAGTTCCGAATATGCCGTGGTCGTCAGAGGTGATAAACCCCCTGAGGTCAGGTTTGATGTACCAGGCCGCGATACCAGTGCATCGCCTATTGAAGAAGTTATTATAAAGCTCAGCGCTAGTGATGACTTCTCCCTTGAAAAGCTTGAACTGTTGTATTCGGTGAACGCAGCCGAATGGAAAACCATCGACTTAACCGAATACGATGAATTTCAACACACATTTACGCTGGAAGCATTTGGCCAGAACGAAACAGATACCGAAGGCACACCGCTGGAACCAGGTGACCTAATCAGTTATTACGCACGCGCTTTCGATCATAACTCAGTGGTTGAAACCGATATGTTCATGATCGATGTTCGGCCGTTTGATCGGCGCTTTTCGCAAGGCGGTGGCGGTGGTGGCGGCGGAGGCGGTGGTGGTCAGCCGGCCAATGAAGGCAGCGAAATTTCAAAACGCCAAAAAGAAATATTCATTGCCACGTGGAATATGCAACGAGCAACTGAAGCTGCTGGTGGAGATACCACAGCACAACAAGATAACGCAGAGCTGTTGGCTGAGTTACAAACCACGTTGGCCGATCAGGCTAACAAGCTGGCCGACCGATCAGAAGCACGTTCGCTGGTTCAACAAGGTGATCAAATAAAACAGTTTGTTGAGTTGCTTCGTGAGGCTGCGAAAGTCATGGAACCATCTGCAACCGCATTAGCCGCGTTTGAATTTAGCACCGCTATTCAACCTCAACAACGAGCCTTGCAGTTGTTGCAACGCGCAGAGGCATTGTTTGCTGATTTTCAAATGAGCCAGCAACAGCAAGGTCAAGGCGGTGGTGAATCGCAACCGGGTAAAGATTTAGCCGAGATGTTCGAACTGGAAATGGATCTGGCAACCAACCAGTATGAACAACCCGATCGTGGTCAGAATCAAAGTCCGTCAACGAAGATGGATGATATTTTCGAAAAGCTCGCTGAACTTGCCCGACGCCAGGAAGCGTTAGAAGAAAAGAAACGAAAGGATCAAGCGATGACGCGCGAGGAAAAGTGGCAGCAAGAGCAATTATCGCGAGAACTGGAAGAATTGCGTCAGCAATTGGAAGAGCTGGAAGAACAAGCACGCCAAGCAGAGGGCGAAGGCGATAATGCAGCGGCCCAGGCTGCGAAAGAAGTGCGAGAAAAGTTAGAGCAAGCACAAGCTGCATTAAATCAAGAACAGTCGGACAGCAACGGTGCCCAGGAAGGTCAAGAACAGCAGGGTGGGCAAAACAGCAACGAAAACGGCACGCAAAACGCTCAAAATGACAACAGCGCAAATGCCGACGAGCAAACAGCAAGTGCTTCAGAGGCAATAAACGAAGCCGTAGATAGACTTGCCCAAGAACGCGCAGCTAACTTACAAGCCGGCTTAGAAGAAGCCGTGCGCAGAACCGATGACATTCTTGATGAACAGAGGCAAACAGAAGCGCAATTAAGAGACGCGATAGAGCGCGCTGTTCAGTCACGTTCGGCTGGTGTGTTTTCTCCCGGGCTTGAAAGAGATGAAGCTAAAGCCTTAGCTGAGAAGAAACGTGAATTACAACGAGCGCTTGATGAAGTCAGTGAAGATGTTGCCGCACTGAATAATCGATTTGGTGAGCAAGCCTCTGAAACATCCAATGAATTGGAAGCAGCTTTAGATGAGCTGGAAGAAAGTCAAGCCTCGGCAATTTTGGGCATCGCGGCTGATGCGATTGAATCGGGTTCACTGGCAACTGTATTGCCATCGGAAAGTATTGTCACCAATGCGATAAGAGAGCTGCGGGATCGATTAGACGAAGCTGCCATTGTCGCAAGCGATGAAGGTATTACGCCTGCGCAGAATACAGACTTTCAGGTAGCAGATGCATTGGATCAACTGCGCAGCTTAAGACAGCAACTTGAGAGCCAACAAGGTCAACAAGGCGAGCAAGGTCAACAAGGCGAGCAAGGTCAACAAGGCGAGCAAGGTCAACAAGGCGAGCAAG
>CALDTX010000014.1 GCA_937923565.1 uncultured Granulosicoccaceae bacterium
TGATAAAACCAGTCGCCATTGCGTTTGATTTGAATGTCTATTTCACCCACTTTGCTGGGGTGCCAACTATGCACGGGCGGCAGCTTAGGTTGATCCAAAGCATCACTTAAAGCCGCCAGTTTATTCATTGTGAAAGTGCTGGCAGATCGCGGAAAAGCTCAAGCGCTTCAGGGTTGGCAAGCGCTTCAATGTTGTCGATCGATTCGCCATGCACCACTTTTCGCACAGCCAGCTCAACAATTTTTCCACTGCGCGTACGTGGTATGTCGGTAACCTGCACAACCACCGAAGGTACATGTCGAGGTGTTGCTTCTTTTTTAACGGCCGCCTTAATGGCGCTAACAAGCTCTTCACTCAGTTCATGCAATTCACCGAGCCGTACAAACAACACAACCCGCACATCGCCCGCCCATTGCTGTCCAATAACCAAGGCTTCTTCAACCGCGTCGAATTGTTCTACTATCCGATAAATTTCCGCTGTGCCAATACGTACACCACCCGGATTCAAAACGGCATCTGAGCGGCCATAGATGATCATGCCAGCAGCATCGGTCATCGCAACATAGTCGCCATGGCACCAAACGTTATCGAAACGATCGTAGTAAGCGGCGTGATAACGCGCATTGTTTTCGTCGTTATAAAAACCAATAGGCATACTTGGAAAAGGTTTAACGCAAACCAATTCGCCTTTGGCACCTGTTTCCAGTTTTTTTCCATCATCGGAATATGCCTGCACATCCAGACCCAAACCTATGCATTGCAATTCGCCACGATACACAGGCAACGTTGGATTACCCAAAGCAAAACAGCCTAAAATATCAGTACCACCGGACATCGACGACAAACAGATATCTTTTGCAATATGTTCGTAAACATAATCGAAACTCTCCGGTACTAAAGGCGAACCGGTCGACAACATCGATTTCAAATGAGGCAATTGATGTGTATTAATAGGTGATATACCGGCTTTATTGCAGGCATCAATATACTTGGCTGACGTGCCAAAGTAATGCATACCACTTTCTTGTGCGAAATCAAAAAGCGTATTGCCATCGGGATAAAACGGGGAGCCATCGAATAATAACAACGTTGCTTCAGAGGCCAAACCGGATACTAACCAGTTCCACATCATCCATCCGCATGTCGTAAAGAAAAACAATTTTTCGTCAGCTTGCAAACCAACATGCAATTGTTGTTCTTTGAGGTGTTGCAATAAGGTACCACCCGCGCTGTGCACAATGCACTTGGGTTTACCGGTTGTGCCAGAGCTGAACATAATGTACAGGGGATGGTTAAACGGCAACATTTCGTAGTCGATGTCGCTGCCTAAACCGTCTTCCACTAAGCCTTGAAAACCGGTTGCCAGCTCTGCAGCATCTACCGACAAACTGCCTTCGCTAACATAGTTAACAACAACGATACGTTTTAAACCAGAGAGTTGCTCTGCTAACTCACTGACTAAATCTAAGGAGTCGTGTACTTTACCGTTGTAGCGATAACCGTCAGCCGTGAACAAAACCTTGGGGTTTACTTGTCCGAATCGATCGATAACACCTTTTAAGCCAAAGTCTGGCGAGCAAGAAGACCAAACAGCACCGATACTGGTGGTAGCCAACATCGCTATAACGGCTTCCGGAATGTTCGGTAAAAAGCCAACCACACGATCACCAGACACAACGCCTTCAGCCTTAAGCGCTCTAGCTAAAGATGCTACCTGCTGTTTAAGTTCCTTGTGGCTTAAAATTCGGCTGCTACCATCTTCACATCGAAATTGTATGGCTGGGCTATCGTCGTTTCGGCGCAACAAATTTTGTGCATAATTAAGCCGTGCCTCCGGAAACCAGTTCGCGCCGGGCATTTGATCCGCATTTTCCAAAACCGCATCACCGCGGCCTTGGCTTTTCACATCGGCAAAATCCCAAACGCTTTCCCAAAATAGCGCTAGGTTCTCCACAGACCATTTATGCAGATCAACATAGCTGTTCAGCGACAGGCCATGCTGCTCGTTAACGGTTTGTTGAAACCGAGTTATCGGAGCTGAATTTATTGTTTCAACTGAGGGTGTCCAAATAGGGCTAGCCACGTTCAACCTTTCTTTTATTATTTAACAAATTCTGAAGTTTGCACTGGGCGAGGCTTTCCATCGCCATCGAGTGCAACAAAAGTATAGAGACCTTCGGTCACTTTGACCTCTTCTTCTCTGATCCGCCGCCTGACCCAAGTCTCTACTTGTACGGTAACAGAGGTGGTTCCGATGTCGTAAGTTGCGCAATAACAGCTCACTTCGTCGCCAACATAAACGGGTAAATGGAACTGCATCGCGGTTATCGCTACCGTGGCAACGCGACCCTGCGCTATGAAGTAGGCATGACTGCCGCCGGCCAAATCCATTTGAGAGAGAATCCAACCACCGAATATATCGCCGGCAGGGTTGGTATCGGAAGGCATCGCAATAGTGCGAATGGACGGATGAACTTTGTCTCTGTCGATTATCGCAAGTGGTTTGCTGGACATGTGCGCATTTGTCTGCCGGAAAAGCTAATTCTAGCTGGAATAATCGCGCTTATCCTGCACAACTACGCCATCAGTAGGTATCGCCTCATTCATAAGTGTAACTGACCCACTGAGCCCGGTAATCTGCTTTACGCTTTGCCCGATCGCATCAATCTGAGCGCTGTTGCTCGCAAATTCAGCCAAATAATCCGATTTAGGCCATATTTGCAACGTCATAACATCACGATCGCCGTCTCGATCTACCACTAAACGAACGGCATCCAGCTCGGCATGCTGTTGCCGAACAGCTTGAACTTGAGTGGGATCAACAAACATACCGCGCACTTTGGTGCGTTGGTCGGCCCTGCCCATCCAACCGGCAATTCGCATGGCTGTGCGGCCACAAGGACTGGCATCAGCAAGAAACATCGACATATCGGCGGTTGCAAAACGCACCAGCGGGTATTCGTTATTGAGTCGTGTTATTACCATTTCACCCACTTCACCGGCAGCCACTGGTTCTCCAGTGCCGGGTTTCACAATTTCTACAATAAGATGCTCATTCACCAGCATGCCGGGATGAATTTCTCCATTGGTATGGGATTCATAAGCAACCACACCAAGATCGGCTGTGGCGTAGCATTGCTGCACATGAACGCCGGAGGATTGGAATTTTTCTCTCATTGCTGGAAACAGCGCTCCACCAGACACCATAGCGCGTTTTAATCGGGGCAGCTCAATGTTGTTTTCTTCAGCAAAACTGAGCACTGTTTGCAGATAGTCTGGGGTACCGACAAATGCTGTGGCACCAAATTGCCCCATTGCCGCAACTTGCGCTTCGGTATTGCCGGTGCCTGCTGGGAATACAGCACAGCCCAATGCACGGGCACCTTCATCCAAAATAAAGCCGCCTGGCGTTTGATGATACGAAAAGGTGTTGTGTACACGATCGCCTGAGCGGAAACCGGCGGCGTGTAAGGAACGTGCTGACTCCCAAGGGTCTGTAGTGCCAACCTGAGGCTCCCAGACAGGGCCAGGCGACATAAATACGCGCGCTCCAATCAGGGCCTCAGGGTTCACAAAACCACCGAAAGGGGGATCTTGTTGCTGTGCGGCCATCAACTCATTTTTTCTGAGTACCGGCAGTGTCTGTAGCGCTTCTCTAGAGTTGATGCTGGTTAAATTGACACCGTTTAAATGTTTGGCTAAGCCCGGACACCAGCGTGTTGCTTCCTCCAAACGAGCCCCAAACGACGCAAACAGACTTTGTTCGCGAGCTTCAGCATGCTGAGCGTCGAGATCGTCGAAAAAATCACCCATCGTATGAAGCCCTTATCTAAATTAAACGCAAATATGAGCGACAAAACCCATTGACAGAATTTGAGAGAGTTGAAGCGATACTATGCAAGCCAACGCTTGCGACGTTTGTAGTGTTTAACGTCTCTAAAACTTCGGCGGCCTTCGCCACCCGTACCCAAATAAAACTCTTTCACGTCGGCATTATCGCGAAGCTCGTCGCCAGTTCCATCTAAAACCACCCGACCAGATTCAAGGATATAACCATAGGTTGCATAGCGCAGTGCGATATTGGTGTTTTGCTCTGCCAATAAAAACGACACCCCGGTTTCTTGATTCAAGCGTTTTACAATGTCAAAAATTTCTTCGACTAATTGCGGCGCCAAACCCATGGAGGGTTCGTCGAGAAGAATCATTTTAGGCCGCGACATCAGCGCCCGGCCAATGGCACACATTTGTTGTTCGCCGCCCGAGGTATACCCGGCTTGCGATGATTTACGTTCTAACAAGCGTGGAAAATAACGATAGACCATGTCCATGTCCTGACGGATGGCGGCCTTGCCATCTTTGCGGGTAAAAGCTCCGGTTAACAGGTTCTCTTCGATCGTCAGGTGGCCGAAACAATGCCGACCTTCCATAACCTGAATACAACCACGCCTAACTAACTCATTCGGCGACAACGATTGAACTTCATTGTTCTCAAAAAGAATAGCGCCTTTGGTAACCTCACCCCTTTCGGCATGCAAAAGATTCGAGATCGCTTTTAAGGTGGTTGTTTTACCAGCACCATTAGCGCCCAAAAGCGCAACAATTCCGCCTTTGGGCACTTGCAGGGAGACGCCCTTAAGCACCAAGATTACATGGTCGTAGATAACCTCGATGTTATTCACATCGAGGATTATGTCATCTTGATTTTCGTTGCTCATAAGACGAACCCTTTACCGATCAGATTTAGCCGCAAGTCTGACCTTCCCAATCGGGCTTATCAGAAACATACTTTGCCGCAGCGTCTTCAAGTAACGGACGAACAACATCGGTCATTGGTTCGATAAGGTCGGTCACTTTTTCCCAGTCTTCGCCATTCCACTGCTGGATAAATACCGCACCCGCACCTTCATGATCTTCGCATGAACCTTTCAGTGGTCCAGTGAAATCAGCCAAGCCCAATTCAGCCAAACGCTCTGCCGTGAGGTTGATATTTTCAAGACCATAACGCATGTCTGCGCCATTAATAACAGCCTTACCAGTCTTTGCTTGTGCAACGGTGATGGCTTCTGCTAAAACAACGGCATTAAACAAACCTCGGTTGTAAAGTACATTACCTACCGCTTCGCGCGAAGCAACCTTACTGTTGCCCTTGTCGACAACATGCTTAAGTATGTCTTGAACGGCTGGGTATTGCTGACCAATACCTGAAAAGTTCGCAGCTAAATAGCCTTTACCGTTTTTGCCTACCGCTTGTAAATCGTTGTGCGAGCCTGCCCACCAGTTGCCAATGAAACGGTCGAGCGGGTAACGAATTTTTACAGCTTCTTTTATCGCTGTTGGGTTCATAGCACCCCAGCCCCACATGATCATCCAGTCGGGTCGGTCTTTACGCACGTTAAGCCACTGAGCCGATTGGTTCTGCATTTCTTTACCACCAACCGGGTATTTCGCAAGCTCAAAACCCATGGACTCTGAAAGCTGCTCAAGTAGTGGCAAAGGCTCTTTACCATAACCAGCATCCAGGTAGATAAAACCAATCTTTTTACCTGCAACGCCACCGTTGCTATCAATGTATTTCAGAATGGATGACATTTGACTCCAATACGTTGTTGGATAAACAAATGTCCATGGGAATTTTTCACCAATGGCCGCTGCTGACAAACCATAACCCATAGAAAAAACCGGTATTTGATCAACCGGTGCTTTAGGGATCAACGCTAAAGTAATACCCGTAGAAAGCGGGCTATACGCTAACGCACCGTTGCCTTTAGTGGCTTCATAGCATTCAACACCTTTTTGCGTGTTGTATGCAGTTTCACATTCCTCGACAACAACTTTAACGCCACCAATGCCACCATCACGCTCATTCAGCATGTTCAGGTAATCGGCATAGCCATCGGCAAACGGCGTACCACCACCTGCAAAAGGGCCCGTTCGATAAGACATCGATGGCAAGTAAAGTGAATCTTCTGCTTGCACAACCGGCATAGCACAGGCAGCGGCTACAAATAACGCGCTAGCACTGATTAATATTTTTGATTTCATTATTCCTCCAAGTGTGGATACAACAGGTGTTACTAGGAACTAGCATACGGAAACGGCCATGTTCGTAGCTTTTCTTTGGCAATTTGCCAAAGCCTTGCAAGCCCGTGGGGCTCAACAATAAGAAAAAATATAATTAACGAACCGATAATGATATTACTGATGTGTTCAGTGGTTGCTGCGAGCATATCCAAACCAAAAAACGGTGGAATTGCACGAATGATCACAGGCAACACCCAAATAAATGCAGCCCCCATAAAGCATCCCGTTAAAGACCCCATGCCGCCAATAATAACCATGAACAAAATTAAAAACGAATGATTGATATCAAAGGCTTCAACCTCCGCAGAACCAAGCCAGAAAAAAACCATCAACGCACCCGCCACACCGCAATAATAGCTAGAGAACGCAAACGCAGACAATTTGCTTCGTAACGGACGGATACCCATTAGTTCAGCGGCAATGTCCATATCACGGATCATCATCCAAGAGCGTCCGATTCTGCCGCGCAACACATTCGCCGCTACCAGCGTCATAATGGCAACGATCGATAATATAACTAAATAGCGTGTCGTTGGTGTTGCGTGAGGACCAGTGACTGCAATGTTAAACAGCATGCGCTGCGGTACTTCGATAGCACCCGAGTCGTTGTAGTTGTATAACCACTCGATACGAATAAAGCACCATTCCAGAAAAAATTGAGCGGCTAGTGTGGTGATCGCCAGATACAAGCCCTTGATACGCAAACTGGGTAAACCGAAGGCTACACCAATGAGCGCGGAGAACACACCCGACGCCAAAACAAGCACAATAATGTTGGTATCGGGAAAATAAGTGGCCAGCTTATAGCAGCTATAGGCTCCAACCCCCATAAAGGCACCCGTGCCTAACGAAAGTTGACCCGCGTAGCCTGTAAGAATATTAAGGCCCACCGCTGCCAGTGCGAATACCAAAAACGGGATCATGATGGAACTGAGAAAGAAATCGCTCCCCAGCACCGGCACACCTAAAAAAGCAACAACCAGCAGTAACACCAATGCAATCCGATCTTGCCGAATAGGCAACATCGCCTGGTCTGCGGCATAACTGGTTTTAAACTGCCCTGCCTCGCGATACAGCATCAGACTCTCTCTATTATGCGTTCGCCAAACATGCCTTGCGGCCTGAATAACAAAAATATCAACGCCAGAACATAAGCGAACCAAGCCTCAACACCGCCACCGAATAACGGCCCCCAATACACTTCAAACAGCTTTTCGCCTATACCAACAATTAACCCACCGATAATGGCACCGGGCACCGACGTGAAGCCTCCCAGAATAAGTACGGCCAAAGCTTTTAATGCAATGATTTCCAGTGCAAACGATACGTCTGACCTGGCACCCCACATGATGCCGGTAACCAGCGCCACAATGCCCGAGGCAAACCAAACAATTGCCCAAATTTGATGTAATGAAATACCCACTGATAGCGCTGCCTGATGATCATCTGCAACGGCGCGCAATGCCCGCCCAATACGGGTTTTTGAAAAAAATATGGCGAGAGCCATCACCATAATAATAGCGATACCAGCGGCTGCCACATCAATGTGTTGAAATATAACAATGCCATCGAACACTTCCCAGTCGGAAGAACCTGTGGGTAAACCCAACTCTTCCGTAATCATGGATTTAGGTTCGCCGCCAAAAAAAAGCTGACCGGCACCTTTTAACACCAAGGTAAGCCCGATGGTCGCCATTAGCAAAATGGCGTCGTGTTGATTCACCAGATTACGCAGTACAACACGCTCAATGCCTATCGCTAACAAGCCCATAACACCAATGGTGATAACGAGTGCAAGCCACGCCGGCACACCCATGTTGTGTATGCTCACCAACACCAGCGCTGCAAATACAACCATGATGCCCTGCGCAAAGTTAAACACACCCGATGCTTTAAAAATTAAGACAAAGCCCAGTGCTACCAGCGCGTACAAAATCCCGGAAACAAACCCTTCCCACACAACTTGCAGTAAGAAGTCAGGCATGGAAAACATATCGCGAAACGGTGATACCAGTATTGCTTCCAGCGATGCGCTTAGCCATTCCATCAGTGTGCAACTCCAAGATAGGCATCAATAACAGCCTGGTTGGCCTGCACCTCAGTGGGCGTGCCATCCGCTATTTTTCGACCGTAGTCCAGAACAACTACGCGATCAGCTAGATCCATAACCACACCCATGTCGTGCTCGATAAGCGCGATGGTTGTACCAAATTCATTATTCAAGTCGATAATGAAGCGGCTCATATCTTCTTTTTCTTCGAGATTCATTCCGGCCATGGGTTCATCAAGCAATAACAATTCAGGTTCCATTGCCATAGCCCTGCCCAGCTCTACCCTTTTTTGTAAACCATAAGGTAGCTTGCCGACAGGTTGCTTACGAATATGTGCAATTTCTAAAAAATCGATGATGTTTTCCACGACTTTTCTGTGTTGAATTTCTTCATTGCGGGCAGGACCGACATTAATCATTTGCCAGAATAATCCGCTACGCATTTTCAACGACCGTCCAGACATAATATTGTCGAGTGTGCTCATGCCTTTAAACAAGGCAACATTCTGGAAGGTTCTTGCGATACCTGAAGATGCCGCCTGATAAGGCTTCATGCGTTTGCGGGTTTTACCGCGGTAACTTATTTGGCCTTCTTGAGGGTGATAAAAACCATTAATGACATTCAGCAGTGAGGTTTTACCTGCGCCATTGGGTCCGATTAAAGCGCGTACTTCACCTTTCATAATGTTGAACGAAATATCGCTAATGGCCTTAACACCACCAAACGATAACGACACGTTGCTCACCGAAAGTAATTCTGCCGATTCCATTAGGAAGCCTCTTGCATAGCAGTGTAAGAATCTACATCACGAATTTGTACGGTCGCTTCTATGCTGCCCATGCGACCATCTTCAAACACCACTTCGGTTTTTATGTATTGCTCTTGCTTGCCAGAGTACAAAGCATCGATCAACAAACCGTAGCGCTCTACGATAAAACTACGTCTTACCTTTTGCGTTCTGGTAAGTTCGCCATCGTCAGCGTCTAGCTCTTTATGCAAAACTAAAAAACGTTTTATCTGTGCGCCTGCAACACGAGGTTCTGACGCTAAGTCTGCATTGACTTGGTCTATATGCTCTTCGACCATTTTGTAGACTAAGGGATGAGCGGCAAGCTCTTGGTATGATGCATAGACGATATTGTTTCGTTCAGCCCAATTAGCAACCGATGTTAAATCGATATTGACGAATACCGAAACATAATCACGTGCATCACCGAAGGCCACTACTTCTTTTATATTTGAAAAGAACTTCAGTTTATTTTCGATATATTTGGGTGGAAACAAACTGCCATTGTTGAGTTTGCCCACATCTTTTGCCCGATCAATAATGCGTAAATGCCCGATATCATCGATATAGCCAGCATCGCCGGTATGCACCCAGCCATCATCAGTTTTAGTTTCACTGGTAGCGGCATCGTTATCGTAATAACCCATGAAAACACCTGGTGAGCGATACATCACTTCACCGTTATCTTCAACTCTGAGTTCAACATCGATTGATGGTGTGCCGACTGT
>CALDTX010000015.1 GCA_937923565.1 uncultured Granulosicoccaceae bacterium
CTTTTCTGGACCACACCTAACGGTACACAGCTGCTTATCCTGTTGGTTGTGGGTGTTTTGGCAACGGCTGGGCATTTACTACTTGCAGAAGCGCTTAAGCGCAGCGATGTTGCTATTACCATGTCGGTAGATTTCTCACGCTTGATATGGACAGCACTTCTTGGTAGCTGGTTTTTTAGCGAACAGCTAAGCCGATATACCGCGCTGGGCGGCCTTATTATATTCGCAGCAGGTTGGTATATCGTATTCAGAGAATCCAAGCACAGCGCCAAAACCGCACCCGAAATTACGACAATCTAATTTTTAGCGACTAATTCACATTTTATTTAACCCCACTTTTATCTCTACTGCGTTCTTGTTTATATCTACACTAAATAAGGAAGTCACATGCAGTTCTCCGTACGTAAAATGGCCCTCGTTTTTACAGCGGCATTCGGCACTAGCTTGATCGCTTGCTCATCAGATCCAATCATTGAAAAACCACCCAGCCCTGTACTTGTTGAGCACACAACATCCGAACCGAACAGGGCATTATTGGCAGAAAGTATTGTGCATAAGCCAATGCCAGCGATTGGACTACAAAGACAATCGCAAGGTAAACAAGAACGCATACCTCACGTCAACATAGCAGCCGATACCCTGCTCCCCTATATCGCTAACCACCGAAGCGAGCAGTACGATACCCAATCAAGAAATGCAGTTATTCAGGTGAGTGAACAAGCAACGTCTACCTTCAGCATTGATGTAGACACTGGCAGCTACACCAACGTTAGGCGTTTTTTAAATATGGGAAGTTTACCGCCAGCAGATGCAATTCGCATTGAAGAGATGTTAAATTATTTCAGTTATGAATATGCAGCGCCCTCGAATAAAAACACCCCATTTTCTGTTCAAACAGAAATAGCACCCACACCATGGAACGATAAAACCAAGTTATTGCAAATTGGCTTGCAAGGCTACGATGTTGATCAGTTAAATCGTCCAGCGGCAAACCTGGTGTTTTTATTGGATGTATCCGGTTCGATGTCGTCACCAAACAAATTACCATTGCTGAAAGCATCGATAAAAATGATGCTTAACGAGCTGTCGGCCCAGGACTACATCAGCATTGTTGTTTATGCGGGAGCATCAGGTGTGGTTCTGGAACCTACGCGTGGAAATGAAACGCACCTAATAGAGCAAGCGCTGGATACGCTGAATGCGGGCGGCTCAACTAACGGTCAGGCGGGTATTGAGTTGGCGTATGCCGTGGCGGAAAAACACAAAACAGACACCAGTATCAATCGGATTATTCTGGCAACCGATGGCGATTTCAATGTCGGCATCAGCAACGTAGACCAGCTAAAAGCATTGGTAAAACGAAAACGGGAATCAGGTATCGCGCTGAGTACCTTGGGCTTTGGCACTGGAAACTATAACGATCATCTCATGGAGCAATTAGCGGATAACGGCAATGGGGCTTATGCTTATATCGATACACTAAACGAGGCCAGAAAAGTATTACTCGATGAACTCAGCGCAACACTCTTAACCATTGCTCACGACGTGAAAATTCAGATAGAGTTTAACCCAGCAGTTGTCAGTGAATACCGACTTATTGGCTACAGTAACCGTAAACTGGCGAACGAAGACTTCAATAACGACAAAGTCGATGCCGGAGAAATAGGTGCAGGCCACTCCGTCACTGCGCTGTATGAAGTTGCTTTGGTCAACGAAGGTGGTGAACGACACAACAGCTTGCGTTACGCTCATACTGGCGCTGAGGCGCAAAAATCAGTACGCACAAAAACCTCCACCGTAAATTTTGCAAATGAACTTGCCCATCTACGGCTTCGTTATAAGCTACCCGGACAGAAAAAAAGCTTATTGATCAGCCAAAAAATAGAAAAAAACAGTGTGCTTGACTCGATCGACGCCGCTTCCAACAACTTACGCTTTGCCAGCGCCGTCGCCGGGTTTGCACAACTTTTATTCGACAGCAAGTACACCAACGACTTCGATTTCAATACGGTGTCTCAGCTTGCCCGTGGCGCCAAAGGCGATGATCACTTCTCGTACCGATCCGAGTTTATTCAGCTCAACGAGCTGGCCAAGGCATTAATGCGCAAAAGTTAACCCTACAAACACGGTAATCTGTTACTGCCCTGACTGCCACAGGGCCGGTAGCAGAAAACCAGCGACATTCACGAGTCAACCATGGACTATAGTTAAAACAAGCAATCCACAATGACCATTGCATTGACCTTAAACGCACCTACTGACAGCGATTTGATGCAGGCTTATTGTCGCGGCGACATCGAGGCTTTCAACCAGCTTTATCAACACCATAAAACTGAGCTGTATCGATATGTATTAAACAGCTGCAACAATGAGGCAACCGCCGCCGAACTGTATCAAGATATTTGGGCCAAGGTGATCAATGCCCGAAGCAGCTTTCGAAAAGACCAACCGTTTAATGCCTGGCTATACAAGATTGCCCGCAATACAATAATTGATAACTACCGGCGCACGGTAAAACAGCAGCACAATGAACACTTCGATGAAAATACAGTGCTGGGTAACGCTGTAGACTTACAAAAACCACTGCAACCTGATGAAATGTCAGCGCTGGAACAACAATCGCAAACACTGCAAAGCGCTTTATCTGAACTGCCTAATAAACAAAGAGATGCGCTGTTAATGCGCCATGTTGCTGGTATGACACTAAACGAAATCGCTGTTAGCACCAAAGAAAACGCTGAAACTGTTAAGAGTCGACTGCGCTACGCGACTCAAAAATTGCGTCAATTATTACGAGAGGCGCTATGAATAATAAACACTCGTCTTACGAATCCAGTGCCGGCTCAGACAAATTGAACGACGATGACGTACACAAGTTGTTTAATCAACAAACGCAGCAGGTACCTCAAACGCTGGACGATAAAATTCTGGCTTTAGCGGAACACGCTACTCACAATAACCGAGCATCCAAACGAGCGGCCGGCTTAGCCACCGCTGCAGTGTTGCTTATAGGCATTGGGCTATATCCAATACTGCGTTCACCACCGGCTACGCATCAGGAAATAAGCAGTACGGATAACACCGCCGCAACCATGGCTGAGCCTGAAATTCTGTTATTGGAAAGTACCGCACAAGATGCTCAAGGCAAGCCTCGGGCGCTTGCAAGTCCAGCGGCTAAACTTTCCGCAGACTCGGAGCGACAGAAAATTGCACAGGAAAGGCGCTCGGAGCTAAGCCGCAAATCATCATTAGCTGCAGCAGATGACGCCGCATCCTTGCGCTTTCGTAAAACACCAGAATTATGGATCGCCAATATAAAAAATGCATTCGAAGCGGGTTTAGAAAACGAAGCGCGTACAGAACTTAGCTTGTTTAAGAAGCAGCACGTTAACCATGCACTATTGAAAACCTTACCGACCGAATTACACCAACCTGGTAACGATCAAAACTAAACAACGGCTGGCTTAAAGCGCTCAAAAAACACACAGCGCATACAGGTTCAAGTGGTTAATCGCACTCTTGCCCAGTATTTGCCGCGCAAAATAGGTTTGGGTCGTGATAGATTGATTACATGACCGCTGGAAAGCCCATAAAATCTATCATTTTGCTGGCAAGTGGCGCTGTATTAGGTGCCTGCGCGGTGGTTGTGCTGAAACCAAGCGCTGTCGAAACGGCTTTGGAACAGAATTACAATCACATTAACGTGTATTCCGCGCAATCTAACGAACTTGCAATGCCGGCGAATACACGCACTGTTCAATCCCAAGCAAACGGTCAAAACCGGCACGTCATTGATAAAAGCGCGGCCAATCGCCTATCGGCTAGCCCAGTCGTTCAGCACAACAGCGCCTCACCGCCGGAAGCATTCGATTATTGGCTAGCCACTGCCACCAGTGAAAAATTAGAGCGAATAGCGAACGATCTGTCCGACAAGCGAAACCTGTCCGAAAAAGAATTTGACCGACAAGTCACAGCGCTGTTCGAACATTGGTCAGAAATAGATTTCGACGCAGCCTTGCAATATCTTGAGTATCGACAATGGGATGCCATGGTAACCGGCAAAACCGATGCCTTAGCAAACCAGGCGCTAGCTATTTTAAGCCGACTAAAACCAGACGAAATGTTGCAATGGGCTGAAGCTGGATTAACGCTCAACGACTTATCAGAACAAAGCACTATTGTGTACCAACAACTCGCCGAATCAGACCCGGAACGAGCGCTACATGCGTTAGTCAATTATCGCGAAGGCCCTCAAAGTACAGAAAGTCGACAAAATGCTATCGATATCATTGTTCAACAATGGAGCAAGAAAAATCCTGCGCTAGCCTGGGAATGGTTGTTAAACAACAATACAGATGGTGTATTAAACCAGTATCAAAGACGCACATTAAGCTATTGGGCGGCCAACGAACCTAATGCAGCTTTAGTGGCGTTAAACGACCTGCCAGCCTCACTACACAAGACTAATCTGCACAAAGACTACGCCGTTGCGCTGGTTAAGCAAGACCCTCAACAAGCATTTGATTGGGCTGTACAAATTAGCGATGAAACACTGCGCGAATACACCATTGACACTGTGGCCTACCATTGGGCCAGTACACAGCCCAATGCTGTGATCGCGCACCTGGATAGCATTACCGATCCGCTTATTAGAAAACAATTGCTGTACGGAGCCGGACCTACAATCGCTTCAGCGATGATCACAGAAGATCCTTTAAAAACCATTCACTGGAGCGACAACCTGGCACTGGATGAACAGGCTTTTATAAAACCGCTGGCTTTTCAAAGTTGGTTTCAAGAAGATGCCCAAAGCGCTGCCAGCTGGTTAAGTGAACAAGGCGACCCATCCGTGAACACGCTGTACTTAAGCAATGTGGCTTCTTCGCTGCCTTACAGCAACCTACCGGTTGCCATGGAGCTGTTCCCAAGTTTGTCGCCTGAACTTCAGGAAAACATGGCAGGCCCGATTGCTCTGGGGCTTTATGAAACCGACAGCGACGGTGTCCAAAACTGGGTTGACGCCCTGCCATCACTGGCTCTACGCAATAAGGCGAATTCTGGCTTGTTATACGCCAGCATTAAAACCGAGCCTGTTAGAGCGCTGGAATTGGCCAACACCTACTCAGGTGACGATAAGCTCATGGTGCTAACCACAGCCGCTACCGAGGTAGATCAACAACACCCTGGCCTACTGGAACAATGGCTAGACAGCGCTAATATCACCGATCAAGAGCGTCACAGCATCGCTGAAGCCTTGATTCGTCAGCCCAACCCGTATTAATACTGCCAACTGTTCCGGCCAACGGTGGGCGCTTCAAGGAACTAGAACACCTTTACGGTGCTTTTGCAGTATTGTGAAGTTTGGGCTATGCTTACGTTAGGTTTCCAACGCATTAATCTGCACAGCAAAGTTACAACACAAGCTGGTGCACCCTGGTTTGCAACAATAGATTTAATAATAACCTGTAGAACTGCCCATCTTAATGAAATCCGCAACGACGACTTCTTCCCAACAAGCTTGGTCTAAACGCCTTGCACCTTATCGAAAGCCAGATAACCGTCGCGCATTGCTCGAAATAGCGATAACGGTTGTGCCTCTGGTATTGCTGTGGCTGGCAATTTGGTGGTTGCTGAGTGTTGGCATGGTCAGCACAATCGTTGCCGCAGTGCTGGCACTTATTCCAGCAGCAGGCTTAATGGTGAGACTGTTCATCATTCAACATGATTGCGGTCATGGTGCTCTGTTTTCATCCAAAAAGCTGAACGATTGGATTGGTAGAGTGCTCGGCATTTTTACCTTCACACCTTACGAGTACTGGCGGCTCTTACACGCTGGGCATCATGCCAGCTCAGGTAATTTGGATCGGCGCGGCATTGGCGACATCGACACACTAACTGTGGCTGAATATTTGAAGAAAGGCCGTATGGGCCGGCTTATTTACCGACTATACCGACACCCGATTGTGATGTTCGGTATTGGTCCAACCTACATGTTTATATTCCGGCACCGGCTACCCATTGGTTCAATGGATCAGGGTAAAACCTGGGTCAGTGCTATCGCTACCAACATCGGTATTATTTTGTTTTCCGCCTTTATTATTTACACCACAGGCTGGCAAACGTTCTTCCTGATACAAATTCCGATTGTCGTGATTGGTGCATCGATTGGTGTTTGGATGTTTTACGTGCAGCATCAGTTCGACAACACGCATTGGGAAAGGAACGATGGCTGGACACATGAACACGCAGCCCTACACGGCAGTTCGTTTTACGACTTACCCAAACCACTTATGTGGATTACCGGCAACATTGGTATCCATCATGTTCATCACCTATCAAGCAAAATCCCCTTTCACAAGCTACCACAGGTTATCAAAGATCACCCTGAGCTTAAAACGATTGGTCGCCTCACTTTATGGCAAAGCATCAAAAGCGTTAAGCTCACACTTTGGGATGAAGATCTTAAATGTTTGGTCTCATTTCGCGATATTAGAGGCCGCATGAGCAACGCTGCTGCGTAAACCATTCATGCTAAAGTACAAATTGTTTTGTACTGGACCGACACATGAGCGACAGGGTTATTGCGCCGGCTGATGCCGATGAACGCCGTGCTATTAAGCCTTTGGTTTGTTATGAGGTAGACAGCCTACCCAATGTCGATAGTGCATTTTACGAACAGGCCCGCGAATCCCTTACGCTTGTTTCCACAACAGTTGTGGCTCCTCGCGATGCCAATACATTCGTGGTGCCTGAAGGACACTTCTTTCGGATAAAAAGCGTTGAGGGCTCTCAAGTTGGCGATCTGAATTTGTGGAACCAGCACGACTTATCCGAACGATTCTTCAGTGGTAAAACCCGTCAGCTGCACGCTACACATGTGACTCGTGGCGACAGGCTTTGGAGTTCAATTCCCAGCCTTCGCGCAATGGCCACCATCACCCACGACACACTAGAATGGTATGGCTACGATCAACACGGTGCCGGTGTACACGATGTCATTGGTACACGCTGCGACCCATACACGAACTACATGCTTAAAGGCGAAGACTATCACCATTGTTGCCATTCGAATTTAAGTCGGGCACTCGCAACGTACCTGAATAAGCCCGTTCAAGAGGTTGAACTGCATATACACGACGTCATGAACGTTTTTATGTGCACAGGCTTTACCCTCGATACCCACCAATACTTTATGAAAGCCAGTCCGGTAAGACCTGGCGACTACATTGAGTTCTTTGCTGAAATGGATTTACTGGGCGCCCTATCGGCTTGCCCTGGCGGCAATTGCGGAAGCAGTCATTCTGATGATGCAACGCCCTGCTATCCACTGCATGTAGACATACTAAAACCTGCTGACGAAGTGTTGTCTTCGTGGAAAAAAGCGCCGGCTAATGGCTATTCGAGAACACACGGGATAAGCTAAAGTACGCAGCTGTTATACAGCAAAGCTCAACACAATAAGCACGACATTTCGGAGACACTCATGGCAACGCTAAACACAGTTCCCGCCCGCAGAGGCAAAGCTGTTCCGTTAAAGAAAGGTCAGGCACTAAAAATAGTGAACACGCACGGGCACCAGGTTGTCGACTTTTGGGCTTTCGTGGCTGGGCATTTAACCGAGTTCAGTGGCATGGAACAATGCCGCGCCACGTGGTTGAAGATGTGCCCTGAAGTGGGCGATCACTTATACTCTAACCGCCGCCGCCCCATCATGACGCTCGAAGAAGATACCTCACCGGGTAAGCACGATTCACTGATGGCGCCCTGTGATAACGAGCGTTATGGCCTTCTCGGATGCAATGAATATCACGACAACTGCAAAGACAATATGCATGCCGCATTGGCAGAACTTGGCTACCACGTTCCGTTTACACCCGGTTCGTTAAATTTGTTTATGAACATTCCATGGCAACCTAACGGTGCGCTTTCGTTCGATCCGCCATTGTCTAAAGCAGGCGACTATGTTGTATGGCGAGCACAGCTGGATTGTATTGCAGTGATGTCTTGCTGCCCTCAAGACATTCTACTGATAAACAACAAAAACACCGTAGAAGCTCACTACGAAATAGTGTCTTAACAAACCGAGAGAACAGCTAAGTGTCTATAGCGTAAAGGATGCAACGCTATAGATTAATACTTTTTAAAGGCGTCCCAATTTAAAGGCGCCTCAATAAAAGCGCGTTCATCTAGAAACGACCAATCAAAAAATAGCCTTTGCGCCGGTTTGCAGCCAATTGATATAAACGCGCTCTGAAAGTTGTTGGAAGGTTGCCATATTATTTTGACAATCAGCTTCAAACTGCTTTGCACCTTCCACACCCATCGCATCATCCAGCGCTTGAGCATAAGCATCGATCGCATTCCATAATGCAAAGGTATCTTCTTCTACCTCTAAGTGAAATTGTAGAGAGTATGCACGTGGCCCCCAACTCATGGCTTGCACCGCACACGCATCCGTTGTTGCTAGCACCTGAGCGCCTTCAGGCAAGGTTTTAATTTCAGCACTGTGCCACTGCAAGCAAGGAAACACTTCAGGTAATCCGTCCAGGAATACACCACTGGCGCCCACCTCCGTGAGCTGCACATCCAACACGCCAATTTCAGGGCTTGCCGATGGTCCAACTGTGCCTCCCAACGCTTCTGCCAAGAGTTGATGACCGAGGCACAAACCTAAATAAGGCATGCCTCGATTTTGTACAGCATCACGGATGAAGGCTTTTTCTTGTATTAACCAAGGGTATTGCTCTTCCTGCCAAACATCCATTGGTCCGCCCATAACCCATAGTGCGTCATAGTCATCTAACGACGGTAACGGCTCCCCCTCATTCAAATGAACCGCTGTCCAGGTATGACCGTCGTCTTTTAGATACTCTCTGAAAGAGCCCGGATGTTCAACACGTTCATGCTGCAATACCAGTATATTCATACTCACTTACCTTTTTCGGAATGATGACGGCGATTCATTGTATTTGCGTTTAAAGCTGTTTGAAAAATGCGCGGAGCTAACAAAGCCGGTTGCAACAGCGATATCGGTAATACTTAACGAAGACTGGCTCAATAGTTTATGTGCTCGGTCTAACCTTAAGTCTCTGTAAAAATTTATTGTGCTCATCGATAAGCAATTTTTGAATAAGCGATTCAACTGCCTAACACCTAAGCCTGCTCTGTCGGCCAACTGCGACAAGGCCAACGGTTCGGCAATGTTATCGCGCATCATTTCAATAACGGTTAACACCGAAGCGTTGTTGGTCCCATAACGCTCGGCCCGCCCAGAACGTTGCGGCTCACTGGCAACACGTATATTGGTGTGCAAAAACCAGTCTGATACTTTACGCGCAAACTCAGCACCATGGTGTGCAGTAATTAACGCGTGCATCATATCTAATGCCGCTGTTCCACCGGCACACGTTAAACGGTCTCTATCGATAACGTATAAGCTGCGTTCTACGATCAACTCCGGATTACTTTCAGACAACACCTTCGAGTGTTCCCAGTGTAATGTCATCCGACGGCCTTTCATTAAGTCAGCTAATGCTAACACTACTGGTCCACCGGACACGCCGCCAATGTGCACACCTTGCCGCGCTTTCTGCCGTAACCATTTTGTTAATTGCGCATGCTGCATTTTGAACGGGTCGCCACCGGCCAGCACCAACACTAAATCAAACGCGTCAGTGCAACTCTCGATGGGAATGGTTTTTATCAACGCCTGACCAGAACTACGCACTTGAGCCGTATTTAAACTTAAATGCTGAATATTGTAGGCCTGCGGGAGCAACAGGTTGGCTGCACGCAATGGTTCGACGGCAGAGGCATAAGACATCAGCGCAAACCCCTCAAGCAGCAGGAACCCGACTTTGTAGGGCAGGCGAGATTCTGAAACGATGTTTGCGTTGCGTGTGTCCATTATTCGCAATTATGCACCCATTTTACGCAAGTGTCAGTGTGGAATTCACGCGATGATTCGCACATCTGGAGGATTCTCAGCTTATGCGTTATTCGGCATTCGAAGTACTCAAACAAGGCTTAACCGGCAACAAAGGCTGGACACCCGCGTGGCGTGAACCCGAGCCGAAGCCTGCTTACGATGTGATTATCATCGGCGCCGGCGGCCACGGCTTGGCCACAGCTTACTATCTTGCAAAAGAGCATGGCATTACCAACGTGGCCGTGGTTGAAAAAGGTTGGTTGGGTTCGGGCAATATCGGCCGCAACACTACCATCATTCGCTCTAACTACATGTTACCGGGCAATGAGCCTTTCTATGAGCTGTCGATGAAGCTGTGGGAAAACCTCGAACAAGACTTCAACTACAACGCAATGGTGTCGCAACGGGGCATTTTAAACCTGTGTCATAGCGACCCACAGCGAGATGCGTTTGCGCGACGAGGCAATGCCATGCGTATGGCCGGCGCCGATGCGGAATTACTCGACAGCGATGCGGTTCGTAAAATGTGCCCTTATCTGGATTTCGATAACGCACGCTTCCCGATCAAAGGTGGCTTACTGCAAAAGCGTGGCGGCACGGCTCGACATGATGCAGTGGCTTGGGGCTATGCGCGCGGTGCAGATGAACGCGGTGTTGATATTATTCAAAATTGTGAAGTGGTGGGTTTGCAAATTGAAAACGGAGTTTGCACAGGCGTTGATACCACACGCGGAAAAATCAGTGCGAAAAAAGTCGCCGTCTGTGTTGCCGGTTCTTCAAGCCGTGTGATGTCGATGGCCGGCATGCAGTTACCGATCGAAAGTCATGTATTGCAAGCCTTTGTTTCTGAGGGTTTGAAACCAACCATACCCGGCGTTATTACGTTTGGAGCCGGGCATTTTTACATCAGTCAATCTGACAAAGGTGGGTTAGTGTTTGGTGGCGACATCGACGGTTACAACACCTATGCACAACGTGGCAACTTACCCACCGTTGAAGATGTCTGTGAAGGAGGTATGGCAATCATGCCAATGATCGGCCGTTCGCGTCTGTTGCGCATGTGGGGTGGCGTTATGGATATGTCGATGGATGGTTCACCGTTTATTGATAAAACCGATATTCAAGGATTGTTTTTTAACGGCGGTTGGTGTTACGGCGGCTTTAAAGCCACACCTGCCAGCGGTTGGTGCTATGCACATTTGCTAGCAACGGGCGAGCCGCATGCCACCGCTGATCAACTCTTACTTAATCGTTTCAAACGTGGTCGCATGATCGATGAAAAAGGCGTCGGCGCCCAACCTAACCTGCATTAGGAGTGTTGTATAAATGATTATAAATCACCCATTGTTAGGCCCTCGCGATGCAGCAGAGTTCGTATACCTTGGCGATGCCGCTTTAATGAACCGACCAGATGCTTCAGCCAGTGATGCGCAAGAAGCCTTTCATGACTACTTATATTTACGCACTAACCCAGCTGGCGAGATGCGCGAACTGTGGTATCACGAACAAGGCGATCGCTCATGGTTGGTGGTAACGCGCAACACGTTAACGCATGAGATCACAGCGGTTGAAATGGCCAGCGATGTCGCCAGAGCCATGGGGCGAAGTCGATGAGTCAGAGTAATCGCATTGATGGCGGTGAAATAAACCGCAACAAAACCGTATCGTTTGCGTTTAATCATCAAACCTTACAAGGACACCCCGGCGACACATTAGCATCGGCGTTACTCGCCAATGGTGTTCGCATGGTTGGTCGCTCTTTTAAATACCACCGTCCAAGAGGCATATTTTCGGCGGGTTCGGAAGAGCCGAATGCCATGATTCAACTAAGACGTGGTGCGTATAAGGAACCCAACACACGTGCTACGGTAACTGAATTATTCGAAGGTTTATATGCGCAAAGCCAAAACCACCGTGGCCCGCTAGGTTTTGATGTAATGGCAGCCAACGATTGG
>CALDTX010000016.1 GCA_937923565.1 uncultured Granulosicoccaceae bacterium
TGTTGCTGTTGCTGTTGCTGTTGCTGTTGCTGTTGCTGTTGCTGTTGCTGTTGCTGTTGCTGTTGCTGTTGCTGTTGCTGTTGCTGTTATTGGTGTTCGGCGTATCGCCTGAGCTTGAGCAGCCTGCAATGGTTAATAGCAACCCTAAGACTATCAATTTAAGTTTAATATTATTCATTGCCACGCTCATTGTTGCTAGCTCTTCAAGCGATATAAAACGCGTCGAAGTATCAGAGCCAAAAGCCTATTGCAAACAATAAACTTAAGCACGGTATAAATACCCTTATTTCACTGTCCAACAGAAACTGGGCTAACTTGCGAACGCCGTCTTAAAAAACTGCGCTTCCAACTGCGATATCGACGTATCGCGTCGACGAATAGCGCCCAAAGAGCGCTTGAAGTGTGGCGAATCGAAATTTAGAAAAACCAGGCTATCCTCAAGATAAGGTGCAGTTGTTGCGCGCGGCATTGAAGTAATTAAATCTGTGTTAGCCACAATTTCTAATGCCGATCGAATTGAATCGGTTTCTACCGTAATTTGAACGGTGGAAATGCCCGCGGCGATCATTGCAGCTTCTGTTTGCTGGCGCAAAAAACTACCGCGTGAATGCAGCAGCCAGTGTTGTGCTTCTAGATCAGCTGCCAGAACATTTTTGCGTTTCTCCAGCGGGTGGCCAGCTCTGCAAAGAATGCCTACCTGATCATCAATCAGTTGCACTGATTCTAATGCGTCTTCTGAGTCGACGACACTTTGTGGGCCCAACATCACATCAATCTGCCCTCGCACTAGCATCGATCGCAGTTCGTGTACCAATCCGGTTCGCAGGATCACATTGCAGTTTGGGTTTTGCCGAATAAACTCCGACAGTACGTCTGTCAAAAACCGGCCTGCAACGATGGGCGGGGCGCCTATACGCAGTTCGCCCAGTGTGCCCTCTGATGATTGCCTAGCGATAGAGCTGGCCTGTTCCTCAGCATCGCGAATGGCCAGCCCGGTTCTTGCCAAGCGGCGTCCAAGTGTGTTCGGCACCGACCTTCTGCCGTCGCGTTGGAAAAGCGTTGAGCCCAGCCGGCTCTCTAGGGTACTCATATTTCGGCTAAGGGCAGGCTGGGTTAGGTTGAGTCTGTCTGCTGCGCCCTGAAAAGAGCCTGCCTCAACAATGACTGACAATTGCACAAGATGTTTTGGGTCTAGTTTCATATCAAAAACTTATGTGTTGCTCGAATAGTTTTATTATCCTTGATATGACAGGTTTTGCTAATCTGCCATGAATTGCAAGTAAATTCCGCTGGAGGGCGTTTTGAACAAATTGAGAAAGTCGGTTATATCCACGTGTTTCACGGCCATTGCTTTGGTTTTACCCGGCCTGGCAAGCGCTGAAATTTATAAGGGAGAAACGGCGGGTGTTGGCGATCCGGTGCACGCCATGTTCGTCGCCTACGCCACCCAAGCCCGAAAAGCCGATATCGAAATTCAGGTTAATGCCGGGCAAACGCTCACCAAATCCATGCTAAAAGGTGCCAAAGGCGATATCGCGTTCTTTTCTAGCGTGCCGTCGCTGGTTGGGCTGATGGCTGGACAGAAACGCATGTATGAGAAAGTTGATGGAGCGGCAGAGCTGGCCAAAAACCTTCGTTCCATTGTTGGCTTTAAAGCCGGTGCTTATCACCCGGTTACGCTCTCGGGTTCCGGTATTGAAAACTGGGAAGACATCAAAGGCAAAACCGTTTTTACAGGGCCTCCTGCGGGTTCTGCATCGGCCACTTCAGAAGCCTTAATCAAAATCATCACAGGCTATGAGGCAGGTAAGGACTACCAAGCGGTTCGTTTAAGTTGGGGGGAAGGTTACTCGGCTTTGGCTGATGGAAAAATCGACATGATGGTTCGGCCCGCAGAAGTGGGTTCGGCAAATATTGAGCGCTATGGCTTGTCGGGTGAGTTCCGCATTTTGTCTATCCCTGACTCAGTGGTTGAAAGTGAGGCGATGCAGAACCTGTTTGGTCGGCCAGGGCGTGGCATGTTGCAATTTGATGGTGGCTTATACAAAGGTCAGCTAAACCAGTCCCAAATAACTGCACTAGGCTTTACGCAATTTATTGGAACGCACCCTGGTGTACCAGATGATGTTGTTTATGCCGCTACAAAATCTTTTTGGGAAAACCTCGATGAAGTGCATGCAACTGCCTTCTTTTTAAAGGCGGTAACGCTTGATACGGCGTTTACGTCTATTAACGTGCCTTTGCACCCCGGTGCAGCTCGTTACTACGAAGAAGCCGGCGTTGAGATACCTGAGGCCATTCGTCCGTAAGAAAAACAGATTCACTCTTTAGCTAACTTTTTAACGAATAGCATTGAGCCGTATTATTGAGCCGCATTAGAGTGAACAAAGAAAAAACCAACGCCGCTACAACCCTAACGTTCGCTATGGTTGTGTGCGGCGTTGCCAGTTTGTTACTGGGCATCATCGCTTTATACAGTTCTGGTATCGGATTAATCGATCCCAAAGTTCACCGCGCTGCAGGCTTTGCACTGGCTTTGCTGGTTGGCATTACTGTTACCCACACCAAGGCCCGTGAGTTAAATACGGGTGCATCGCCACTTCGTAGAAAGCTGCAATTAGCCGTTAATCTTTTGCTGTTAGTGGCTGGCCTTTGGTCGATATGGTCGTTCTATTTTGTTCAGAACGAAATGGAAACGGCGCTTTACGATGTCAGCACACGTGATGCCTGGCCTGCCTTGGCGGGTTTGGTGGTATTCCTTGAACTTTGCCGACGCTTATGGGGGTGGGGCTTATTCGCCGTTGGCGTGTTTGGCGTGTTTTATCTTTTAATAGGCCAAAATTTACCGGGCATCTTAGCGCACTCAGGGTTTTCATTAACTGAAGTTGCAGAAGCGCTGTGGTACAACACGAACAAAGGTGTGTTTGGGTCGATAACCAATATTGTACTAAGCACCGTTTTTATCTTTATTATTTTTGGCGTGTTACTCGAAGGCACTGGCGCTGGCGATACCCTATTAAAGTTTGCATTTTTGGTTACGCGTAGAACTCGGGGTGGTCCTGCGCATGCTGCCATTCTCGCTTCATCGATGTTTGGCACCATGTCTGGATCTACCGTTGCCAACATTGTTGGCACCGGTACGTTCACAATTCCGATGATCAAAAAACGCGGCTTCTCTCCAACGTTTGCAGCGGGTATCGAAGCCACCGCATCGTCAGGTGGGCAAATTATGCCGCCTATTATGGGAGCCGCTGCGTTGGTCATGGCCGACTTAACCGGCGTTGGTTATTTAAACGTTATCGTGGCAGCGCTAATTCCTGCGCTGTTTTACTACTTCAGTTTATTTGCAGCGGTTACCGTGGAATCGCGACGGCAAGGTGTTGAAGTGCAACCGCTGGGTATAGACGACAAAATAACCCGCGTTGATCTGATTAATTCCATTTTGTTTATTGGGCCAATTGCTGTAGTGATCGCATCCTTGCTTGCTGGTTTATCAACTTCAGCTGCGGGTTTTTATGCGGTGGTTGTGTTGCTGGGGCTTTGTGTTATTAATCCGGAAGTGCGGCAAGACCCTTTACGCGTAGGGCGTTCGTTTTTAAAAGGTGCTGAATCCGGTGCAAAGCTCCTTATCGCTATTGCGGCTATCAGTATTCTGGTGGGTTCGCTCGATTCAACCGGGCTGGGGTTGAAGCTTGCCGATGTCATTGGTCAGATAAGAGGTGAGAGTTTATTCTCGGCGTTGCTCGTGGCCATGGTGGGTGCTTTAATTTTGGGTATGGGGATGCCAACGCTACCTGCCTACTTAATTATTATTTTAGTGATGGGCCCTGCGATACAAGCGTTGGGTGTGTCGATGTTAACGGCACATATGTTTGTGTTTTATTATGGTGTGGCATCGTCGCTGACACCCCCTGTTGCCATTGCAGCTTATGCAGCCGCGCCTATTGCGGGTGCTAATCCGTTGATGACGGCGTTTATGTCGTTTCGATTGGGCATGGCCAAGTTTATTATCCCGTTTGTATTCGCATTCTATCCAACCATATTGATCGTTGAAGAATTCAACTTATTGGCCTTTGTTTGGATCGTTATTCGAACTTGTTTTTGTATCTGGTTGTTCTCATCGGCCTTATCCATGTTTGATAGAAGGCGTTTAACGATCAGCGAAGTGGTATTGCGGTTCGTTGCCGCTTTTTCCCTGTTAGCACTTAGCCCGCTGGTGCATCTACCTGCCTTAGTTGTTGGTGTATTGTTAATTGCCTACGACAAACACAGCTTTTCGAAACTGAAAACAGAAGCCGTTAATGGTTAATTATGAGTAAGCAACCTAATTTTTTATTTATCATTACCGATCAACACCGTGCCGATCACTTAGGCTGCTATGGAAATACAACGGTACAAACACCAGCGATAGATTCCATTGCCGCACGTGGCACACAATGGAACCGTTTCTATGTAGCTAACCCGATATGCATGCCGAACAGAGCATCCATAATGACCGGACGGCTCAGTTCTTTGCATGGCGCACGTCATAATGGCATTCCCTTATCTAAAGACCAAACTACTTTTGTAGAGCTACTAAGAGATGCCGGTTACAACACAGGCTTAATCGGGAAATCGCATTTGCAAAGCTTTACTGGTTTGCCAGCATCTAATACATTTCAGCCGGAGGCGAATAAAACAGTACCGTCAAAAACGCTTCGTGATGCGTTTAAAAATAACCGTCACACACCCGACTACGACATGGAAGTAATAGGCCAATGGAAAACGCCTCTGGCCGACAGAATCGATGAACACTTTTACGGTTTTAACCACGTTGAAATTGCGGCAGACCATGCCGATAAAGCCAGTGGAGACTATCTATTATGGGCTCGTGAACAACGGCCCGATTTTGACAGTTTGGTTGGGCCTGAAAATGCAATTCGCGATAACCGGATAAATTCGCCGCAAGCTTGGCGAACTGCTGTACCGGAAGAACTTTACTCGACCTCTTGGATTGCTGATCGTTCGGCAAGCTGGTTAAGTGAGCAGGCTGCTTCCGATGAACCGTTCTTTTTGCAGATGTCGTTTCCGGATCCGCATCATCCGTTTACACCGCCAGGAAAGTATTGGGATATGTACGACCCTGACCAAATGGAATTACCAGCATCATTTGGAAAAAGTTTTTTACCGCCCATTGTAGCCATGCAGGAAGCCATGAAAAATGGCACAGACCCGCGCGACAACCAGAACCCGTTTGCCGTATCTGAGCGTGAAGCGCGTGAAATTATAGCGCTTACCTACGGCATGATAACCATGATCGATGATGCTGTTGGCCGTGTATTGGCTCAGCTAGACACGCTGGGTTTACGCGAAAACACAATAGTGGTGTTTACGTCTGATCATGGTGATTACATGGGCGATCACGGTTTAATGTTAAAGCTGCTCTTGCATTATCAGGGCTTAATTCGCGTACCGTTTATATGGAACGACCCAACCCGTACCGAGCAGCCAAACAACGATAACGGCTTAGCATCATCAATAGATATATCATCAACTATTCTTGCACGTGCTGGTGTACAAGCTTATAACGGCATTCAAGGTAGAGATTTGTTTTCCACTCAGGCGCCTGAAACAGTTTTAGTTGAAGAAGACAGTCAAAGAACCATGACAGGCTTCGACCGACCGCAAAGAGTTCGCACGCTGGTGAGTGATCGTTATCGATTATCTTTGCGTGAGGGGGAGAGCTGGGATGAGCTTTATGATCTTGAGCGCGACCCACTTGAACTGAACAATGTATTTAACGACCCCGAGTATGCGCAAGTTAGGCATGAATTAACGGATGCTATGCTGCGGCGCGTGATAGAGTGTCAGGACCGTTCGCCATTACCTGCTTATCGCGCTTAAGGTAACGCTCATTTGTTGTGAAAAACACCAACTCAGCATTGTTTGCACTGCTGGTAATGACTCTGGGTATGATTCTCATACCGGTGGGCGACTCCATTGCAAAGTACATCTCTAACCACACCGACTACTCAGCTCACTTTCTGGCATGGTGGCGTTTTTTAGCCGGCGCAATCATTATCGCGCCACTGGCTTATACCCAAACTGTTCGTACAGATATCACCACTGAGTTTTTTGCAAAGCAAGCCGTACGCGCTGTGCTCATTGTATTGACGGTTGTATTCATTATTAAAGCAGTTGCCTTAAGCCCTGTGGCTGATGTATTCGGTGCATTCTTTATTGGTCCGGCATTGTCGGTAGTGCTGTCTGCGTTGCTGCTGAAAGAATCGCCAACGCTGAGTGAATGGCTTTCTGTTGTGCTTGGGTTTATTGGTGTGTTGTTGGTGGTGCAACCGGCATTCATCTTGGCGCTATTGCCCGCGCAGTTTTTTCCCGCAGAAACAAACTTGGTATCTGACGCTAACGATGCGGGTATTTATTGGGCATTAATTGCAGGTATTTTTTACGGTTCGTTTCTGGTGGCCACCCGATGGGCTGCAAAAAGTGGCCCTGCATTGGCGCAGGTTGCTATGCAATTTGCGTTAGCCTCGTTGTTGCTAACACCGTTTGCCGTGGTTGAGCTTATCAGTTCAACATTGGAGCAGCTCGACTGGTTAATTATTATGGGTGTTACCTCGGTTTTGGCAAACTATTGCTCTGTTATCGCTATGCGTCATTTATCTGCACCGGCTCTAGCGCCTGTTGTGTACATGCAAGTGGTTGCTGCAACGTTCATTGGCTTGTTTGTTTTTAAGGAAGCTCTTGCGCCATTGGCAGCGTTGGGTATATTGCTGATTGTTGTATCAGGCTTATTTCGTATCAAGCGTTTACGCTGATTCGCTCGTAGCGCGGCAATTAACCGCTAAAAACTGCACAATCCAGAGCGTGTTAGCTTGCGTAAATTAGCTTTGCAGTCGAAGGTAGTAGCATGGTTTTCACACGCGTTTTAAATTTTCTGATGCTGTGCATAGTTGTCACGTTGTTCAATTCGGCGTGGGCGCAACAATTTCCCGACCCTAATGACAACTTTGACTCTCACATAAGCGATGTAAAACGTTATTTGCTGGCTACTCAAATGCCGCAACGCAATGCCTTGGCCGTTGAATTTAATGCGCCGTTTCAACTAAAAGCAGATGCAGCAGTGCCGTATCGTGGTAAGTACTTACTGGTACATGGTCTTAACGATTCCCCGTATTTTTGGCGCGATATCGCATTAGCCCTTGCCAAACGTGGTTTCGATGTGCGCGCTATTTTGTTGCCCGGCCATGGTAATACACCAGAATCGCAGCTCGATATTCGCTATGAACAGTGGATAAACGCTGTGCGAAAACACGTCGATTACTTCCGGCAGGCACAACCTGCCAACGCAAAACTTTACTTAGGTGGGTTTTCGTTGGGTGCGGTGTTAGTAACAACGGTTGCGCTAGAGCAAAACAACATGGCTGGTTTGTTGCTTTTTTCTCCTGCGTTTCACAGTTCAAAAAACCACTTGTTGCGCTGGTCTGGTTTGTATTCGAAATTTAAGCCGTGGGTTTTTGGTGGCATGATTATCGAGGATAACCCCACCAAATATAATTCCATTCCTATTAATGGTGCGGCCCAGTATTACGAAGCTACCCGCTATTTTAGAAAACAGTTGCGTGGCAATACCATTGATGTGCCTGTGCTCATGGTGGCAACGGTGGATGACTCAGTATTGGATATCAAAAAGCTACGCACGATGTTTTCAAAACGATTCAGCGCACAACGAAAAGCCTTGGTGTTGTATTCGAACAATGACGAACAAGCGCAGCCGAATGAATTTATTCGCAAGAGCGAATTTTTGCAGTACCGCATTTTGAACCAATCGCATCTGAGTGTGATCAATAGCGTGGACAATCCCTTGTACGGTGCCGGCGGGGTTCAGCTTATTTGTAACGGGAACGACTGGCCAACCTTCAGCGCTTGTTTGTACAGCGCTGAGCAGCACTGGTTTGGCGCTCAACACACACCGTCGCCCGATGGTATCCCTGTGGCCAGGACTACGTTTAATCCGGATATGCCGTTCGTGCTGGAACAATTTGAACGCTTGTTTATGGATTGAATGAAGCACAAAACCTTGTGCACCGAAAAAGCCACGAAGTTGAATAACAGGTATGTGCAGGTTTGTTGGGTTTTTAGAAAATTAAGCGAGGAGGGAAGGAACTGGACTTGCTGGGAAGAATCGGGGAGCAGTAAATGCTCCCCGATGGAACTACTTAAAACTTAGTTCTGAGGAGTAATGCTTTTAGCATTAACCTGAACTTCTACGCGACGGTTAGCCTGACGACCTTCTGGCGTACCGTTGTCTTCACGTGGGCTGGACTCACCCATGCCTTGTGCTGTTATGTTCACACCTGGGTATGCAGCAGCCAAGTATGATTTAACAGTGTTTGCGCGACGCTCAGACAGTGCCTGGTTGTAAGCATCTGAACCACGATCATCAGTGTGGCCAGTGACGTACATTGCACTGATTTCCTGGAACTTAGACAATTGGTCAATCAATTTGGCCAATGCTTCTTCGCCAGCGCCGTTCAGAGTATCTGAATCGGTGTCGAAAAGTGCTTGACCGCCCAAAGTAGCGATTGACACGATTGGTGCTTTTGGAGCAGCTGCAGGCTTAGGCGCTTCTACGACTTCTGCTTTTGGCTCTTCTTCAGCAGCAGCTTCACGACCTTCACATGCATCATTTGTGTTGTCTTCAGAGTAACCACCTAACTGTAGGCACTCACCCAGACCTGTGCGAATGGCGTTGCCACCCGATGTAGCTAAACCGTTTGCTGCGTCACCTTCAATGGCAATATCACCATCTAAAGCTGCTTCATGAGCGAATACTGCACTGCTGCCTAATAGCAAGGCCGCGACTGAACTGACTGCGATAACTTTTCTATTCATCTCTAGCTCCCACTAGTTGACATCTTTTATATGTAAAACGTTACTAACCTGCAAATGGCATGACAACTTTCGCTGCCTTGCCCAACCCTACATCGCATCCACCGATGACGAAAATCTCACCTGCGGTACTGCACAAATCATTAGCGCGAACTGATTGCAGCCAAAATTTGTTGTATTTTTGTCTTGTATAGCGGTGTTTGAGTGAATTGTAAACTCAATTCGGGCAATTTGTGTGTGAAAAATACAACACACGGTAGCCGCAATACAAGCGTTTTGCGTGAAACAAGTGTAGGCTAATCTGCCACCAAGGGAAGGATTTCAGGAGGAAATCTCATGAAAAAAGATCAAGGAAGGTCATTTATCCATCAAATCACCCCTAAATTAGCCGCACTGTGGCCCCACTTTTGTTGTTTTTGCCACTCCAAAACCAATTTGCGTCGAGATTTGTGCGCATATTGCGAAATTCATATGCCGACACTGACCATGGCGCAATCGGAAGGCAACATGACGTTATGTTTACGTTGCGGAGCCGAATGGCCGTCTGATGTCGAAATTCACGAATGCGCATCTTGTGTCAATTATGCGACAGTTTATGAGCGCATCTGTTGCGCTTACCGTTATTCGTTTCCGGTTGATGCCATGGTTCAACAGCTCAAATACCAACGCAAGCTGTCTTTTGGTCGTTTGCTGGGTTCTCTGTTAGCGGAAAAAGTGGCCGCATCTGTTCAGTCGGAAGAGCTGCCCGATGTGGTGGTGCCGGTACCGGTGCATAAAAACCGATACGCCACGCGAGGGTTTAACCAAGCGGAAATCATTGCCCAATGGTGTGCCCGCTCACTTAATGTGCCAATGAAAGCATCCTGGGTATCCCGAGAGGTGGACACAGAGGCGCTGTCGGCGCAGAACAGAGCGCAGCGCTCCTTGCACATCAGAGGTGCTTTCAGAGCGAACGAGAAACTGGCAGGGCGTCGTGTGGCTATTGTTGACGATGTGCTAACAACAGGAGCTACGGCCGGTGAACTGGCAACTGAGCTTCTGGATACCGGAGCATCGTCGATTCAGCTGTGGACCGTTGCCCGAACGCCGGAAAGTCATGCCATGTCAGCCGAAGCCGCTGATGTTACTGCCGGTTCTGCTGGCGCTGTTGGTCGTGTTGATGGTGTTAATACTGGTGCAGGTGCAGGTGCTAATGTTGGTGTTGAACCTAGGGTTGATCGGCAATAAGCATGCGTCGCACCGCCTCGGGCAGCTGTTTGTCATCAAATTCAACGGCATTGTCCAAAACCTTATCCAGGCTTTGCAATTGCAGTTGATGATCAGCCTTAACGTTTTCCAGCCCTTTTCGAACCGAGGCATCAACCAGTTCGGCCGCGGCCAATACGCCGTTCTTTAAGCCTCTGGCTGCTGCTTGTACCCGAGATGGTTTGAGCTTGTAGCTAAGAAAGGTGGGTACCAGCCAAGCCAGACCAACCAGCAGCGCACTGTGTACGGCGAAATTGCTGCTCAGATAGGCTGCAGGATCGTGCGCGCCCAGTCGGAACACATTCACCAACCGGTAACCCACCCAGCCCATGGCAGCCACGGGCAGAAGCCAACTCAGTGTACTGGCTGATTTATAAGCAAAACGTTCAAGCGCGGTACCCGGTTGCGCTAAAGACTTTTGAATTTCGGTGTCGAGGGTGTTGGCTATCGCTTTTTTACCCTTCTCAAATGCCGGTTCAACATGAGCTTGCACCGCTTTCAGCGGAATTTCAGCGTCGACGGCGCTTTGAACAAATTCCGTAACATGTTCGTCGAGCCGATCGTAGAAGGCTTCGTCATTGAGTGCGGGCAGCGCTGTGGGGCTAATGGCCTTGGCGTTATCTGTTGTATCCAGTGCGGTAGCGTTCTCGATTGCGGACTTAACAGCCACCTGAGCAATGGCTGATTCAGGGTTGTTAACCAGCTGCTTGGGCGAGCTGAAACGCGATAACAAGCCCGAAAAAAGCCGGTTATCTTTTTCAGCGTACTGTTCGGCGAGCGCCGGAATTTTCCACTCGCTGCTTTGCAATAGATCTTCTGATAACGTTTTAGCCTGTGCTGGCCAATTGCTGGAAAATTGTTCCAGGTTCTGTTCGAGCGCCAGCTCGTTGCGCATTTGATCGCTTAGCTGGCGCATTTGCTTAAAGCGCGCAACGATGCCCCGGCTTTCCAACTGTGCAATTAACTGTTGATCGGCCACCTGATGGATGGTTTCGCGAAACTGATTGAAATCGTCATTCGTGTTGGTGTCGCTACAATCGGTGCAGTAAATCAGCGGGTCGCTTAATCCAGCTTGGCCTAATAAATTTTTAAAGTCGCTACGTTGTTGCTCGTCGCCGCGGTCCCAGTGGTTCATCACGAACAGCCAGGCATGTTTGTGTCCGTGCTCTAGCAGTAAGCGCCAGCCATGATCGTCGCGATAGCGCTCTGGGCTCACCACATAAACAACGATGTCGATGTGCGGTAGCCAGTGGTCTACTAATTCGCGGTGGCTGGCTTCAACGCTGTCGAAATCGGGCATATCAATCCACATGACCGACCGATACTCGTTATTCTGGTGCGTCGAGGTCAGCATGCGCTGCATGGGAAATTCTTTGGGCAGCTGAGCGATGTTCACCGACTGATGTAAATACAGCGTGATATCGCGTGAGGTGGGTCTTTCGACGCTGGTTCGGGCAATCTGCTCACCGGCAAGCCGGTTCAACAAGGTGCTTTTGCCCACACCGGTTCCGCCAAAAAAACCGACCACCAGTGGCCGGCCAGGCTTATCGAACAAGGCGCCGGGTGTGGTGGTGGTGGTGTTATCCAACGCACGCACAGATTGGGCGCTAATCCAGCCTTGCTGGTGGGCCTGCTGCGCCCATAACCCCAATTCGTTGTTGAGGTGGCTTAAAACGTCACTCATGATCTAAAGCTGACTTGTTGATAAGTGGTTTACAACAAAGTATTGAGGATACACGCATAATTCAAGCATGCGCAGAGACAATGCAAACTCCAGTGAAGTCGCCAATGATATTGGCCCAAGCCACAGCCAATTTGAGAGCAGTAATTTGGCTTGTGCCCGCTCTATCGCCAGAGAGGCTGCTTTAAGCATCGATCTGGACTCAGCTGTGATGGCCTTGCAGTTGGGTTTGCGGGTGCCTGAGCAAAGCTTCACGGGCCTTGGTGGCGCTCAATCCTTGGCGTTGTTGTGGGGTAAAGAGATTCTACGCGGCTTGTCTGATGCGATAGCACTGGTGCAAAGCCATCACAACCCTGGTTTGCATGAACAAGTCAGACCGAATGATCCTTGGAAGGCGGCATTTTTCGATGAGTTGGAATTGGTACGCTGCGAGGCTATTGGCAGTCGGGAGTTTTCCGGTGTGGCCAGCAACATGGCCTTTTTGCGCCGAAAAGCATTGCCTGAAAGTGCGCTTCAACGTAGCTCGGGCTTAGAGCAGTTACGTGTGGTGCTGGGCAGTATGGCCAGAACAGCGCTTGGGGTATCGCAAATCCAAACCGGTGCACAGCAAAAGTTGGTGATGGACTGGGCCGACGCCTTACTCGGTGGTTCCGACGCGCTATGGAACGAGTTAGCTACGCTGATTGATCAGCAAGATCTCTATGCCATTACAGCCTTAAAATTACTGGAGAAAATAAACTGGCAAGCCATCAACAACAAAGAGCGCCCGGAAGCCAACGACGACACTCTTGAATCCGCAAAGCCGGATGCTGTGGACAATGACCCGCCAAGCGATGATGAAGAGCCTGAGTCAACTCAAGCCGATAACACACCCGATGAAGAAGACGCGTCAGACGATCTGAATAACTTAGTTAACGAACAACGCGAAGAAGAACCCGTCGATAACGAGCTTGTTGCAGAGCTGACTATCGATAGTGAAGAGATAGATAGCATCTTACCGAACCGGGATGCACCCGTTTCTCAAGACACCACAACAGGCGATCATGGTAGTGGCACAGCCGCGGGTGGGTATCGCGTTTTTAGTACCGAGTTCGATGAAGTTGTGCATGCGCAAGCGTTAAGTACGGCCGCTGAATTAGATATATTGCGCGACGCGCTGGATACCTTACTTCGGCAACATGAAAACATTGTTGGAAAGTTAGCCGGCCGTTTGCAGCGTTTATTAATGTCCAAACAGCAAAGGCATTGGCAGTTTGATTTAGATGAAGGGCAACTCGATACTTCGCGGCTAACACGTTTGGTAACGCAGCCTTTGTCGTCGTTAACGTTTAAACAAGAAAGCGATATTGATTTCAAAGACACGGTGGTGACTTTACTGGTTGATAACTCAAAGTCGATGCTGGGTAAACCGATTAATATTGCTGCAGCCTGTAGCGACATATTGGCACAAACATTAGAGCGTTGTGGCATTGCCGTTGAGATACTGGGCTTTACAACAACGGAGTTACACGGTGGTGCCATGGTTGATCGTTGGCAAGCTCAGGGAGCTCGTGCGGAACCCGGTCGGTTAAACGCGCTTCGGCATATCGTTTATAAATCCGCTGAAACGCCGTATCGAAGTGCGCGCAAAGGCTTGGGTTTAATGTTGCGTAAAGACTTGCTTAAGCAGAACATCGATGGTGAAGCGCTGTTATGGGCGCAAAGCCGTTTAGCAAAGCGACCAGAGCAACGCAAGGTACTGATGGTGGTATCGGACGGTGCGCCTATTGATACCAGCACCATGTCTGCCAATGCAGAAAATTTATTAGTGGATCATTTGCATGAGGTGGTTCGAACTGTTCAAAGTAGAGGCGACATAGAGCTGATGGCGATCGGTATTGGGCATGATGTTTCACAGTATTATCAGCGGGCCATTACCATTTACGATCCTAAGTATCTGAGTAAGGCGATGTTGGAGCAATTTGTAAAACTGTTTGTTTGAGTTTGAGTTTGAGTTTGAGTTTGAGTTTGAGTTTTGCAAGCACGTATAGCTTAGGTTTTGAGCTGTAGAGTCAGGTCTATTTTGAAGCTGACAGATTGGAAGCTGATGGCGGGCTAATGCGTTGATCCAAGGCCGAGTCCGGTACGGCAAACCAGATGATCTATTTTTTCTTCGTCGATAAGGCGGTATAAAAAAATAACGATGGTGTCTGGGGGTGCAGGTAAAAAACAGACGCCTAGCCCAACAGCGTTAAGTGCGAGGATAATGTTTTGTAATACGTTGCTGAGTTCAGACTCGTTATCTAACCCTAATCCGTGTAATACGTTTGCGTTATCAGGGTAATCATTTTCAGAAGGCAGTACGGGGTAATATTCTGTAAATCTCACTGTTTCCATGATTAGAGAGTTTAATTCTCTGATGCCAGACGTATTTCTAAAATTAATTAATAAATGGCGGGTTCGGGCATTTATTGAGTTGTTAAGTGCATGAAAGAAGGCAATATCTTCATCTTCGCTTAAATTTTCAGACGTATTGTTAGGGAACTCGAGTGAGTTAATAAGTGCGTGAAGTGATGATTTATCGGTAGAACAAACGAGAAGATCCAGCAGGGAGTGATAGGCGGCTTTTGCTTCAATAGGGCTAGCCATAATTCGTACGCACGTATTGCTGGGTTGGAATAGCGCTCTGGGCTTTTTAGGCGTGTTAACTTGACTGTCTTCACGCTGCAAAGCGTTCCTAAGTTTGCGCTTACAGTGCTTTTGTTTAAAAAAAAGAAAGCAGACAAGTAACAGTGCTGAAAATGCGGCAATAAGGATTAATTTGCTTAGCTCGTCCCAAGAGCTGTTACTCCAAAAACCAACTAATCCAACTAAGTAAGCAATAGATATTGCGGCGAGAAATTTCAGTGTAATTTTTCCTTTTATACTTTTCGCACAATTGAGTTTGCTTTGAGTGTTTAGTTTACTGAATAAATTAGAAAAGCGTTTGCAAGGTATTTGTGAAATGGTTGAAACGAATTATCGGTTGTAGGAAAAAGCTTGCAAGTGATAACTTCGTTCTGTTAGAAAAACGTGGTAGGGTTTATGATTTTTCTGAGTGCCGAGTAATCAGTGCAGTGTACTTGAGGGTAGAGTAGGGCGACGGAGATCTTATCGCTTACGTTTGCTGAAGCGCGTCGTTACTGCTGTTATAAATGGGAAACAAGTCAATAAAGCCGCCTAGTTCAAATAGTCGATGTACGTCCTCGTTGAGTCCGCATAAAGAGAATTTGCTATCCGATTTGGAGGCAGTTTTTCCGGCCACTAGCAGTGCTCTAAAGCCTGCGCTGGTCATGAAAATAACGTCCGAGAGATCCACAACAAGGTGCTCGCATCCTTCCTGAATGAGTCTATTGAGCTTTTCACCGAATAGCTTTGCGTTGCTGCTGTTAATGGTGCCTTTTGTGAGTAGTACCGTTGCATTTTCGAATACGCTTTCAGTTAGCACCATTTCAGTTTCAGTACTCATTCTAATTTCCAATAGTTCAAAATATTTGATGACTTAGTCATTTTTATTGCGCTGCTGACGATGTTTGCGAACCGCCTAAGTCGACGTCTATAGTGCGCACCATTTGACCATTTTCTAAGCGCAAATCACCCAGCAGCCAAAAAAAGCGCTCGCAAAGATTGGTGATTTTCAGTAAATTCAGTTGATCATTCCCTTCTACGGACTGTTCACTGTTAAGGAAAAAGCGCCGAATGGTTTGCATAACTTCGCCACGGTCTCCGGTCATTTTACCCAGTAACTGCCTATCAAATTCATCGCCGTCCTCGAGTACGTCATTTAACGTTAGAAGAATAGTATCTAACGCTTCAGTCGTCATGTTTTTCAGTTCGTGTATTGGTGATTCGGGTGAAACTTCACTCAAAGCCATAACTAAATCATAAAGTGTTGTTTCTATCATTTGTATAGAGCGGCCATTTCTCATCGCCAAGTTTATTCTTTCATGATCTGCTTCCGTTGCGCGAGCACCGCCGAGGTCTTCTATTAGCTCTGATACTTGACCCGACACCGACAAAAATGACTCGTGCAGATTCCGTATTTTCACAGTTTTGTCTGCGGTACTGTCGCCATCACGTAGTAGTTCAAAATAGCGGGTAAAAAAGCCGACCAAATGCAGCTGTTCCAGGTTTACTAAGTCCAGGGCTGAACTGGGGTCGCTTATTGCTTGATCATGGATGTACTTGGGCTGAGAGTCATTTTCAGATTGCGTTGCCGGGAATCGACGTTTCAAAAATTGATCTATCTTTTCTGAACCTAGCAAGAAAAAGATGCCGGGTGTGTTCAGAAACAAATACACCCAAGCCATTTGTTGTTCTATGTTGCCACTGATATTTTGCACGGCAAACTTGATTAACGGAATGCCTGCAAGAGTTTCTGCGTAAAACATAAGAACAAACAGGGCTGTTCCCAGAAAGTTTAAGAACAGAATTTGGTACATAGCCAATTGGCGTGACTTGCCCTTTAGCTTACTGCTTAAAATCATTGATACAATGCCCGAACCTAAGTTCGCACCGTAAATAGCCATTACTGTTTGTTCGAATTGAAATACACCGACACCAGCAAGAGCTATTGCCAGAATCGTAGTTGCTGCTGCGCTTTGCGCAATGAAGGTTAGAGTGCAGCCCAATAAGAATGTAATGAAGTAGGAGTCTCTGAACGACTCAAGCAATTCGGTTGTCCATGGCTGGTCAACCAATGTAATTGCTCCTTCTTGTAGCATCGTAATACCAAGAAAAAGAAGACCAACGCCAAAGAGTGCACCTACGTGAGGTTTGATACGTGCAAAGCGATCAGACACCATGATGATGCCTGAAATGCCAATAATGTAGAGCATCACCAGCTTTACGTTAAGCGTTGTTAAGAAGACGAGTATCGATGTGCCGAAATTGGCACCAACGATGACAGGCATCGCTGTTCGGACTGTGATCAAGCCTGCGGTCAATAAGCTTACCAGTATAAAAATGGTAACCGCCATACTTTGCGCCACTGCGCCAAGTACACTGCCCAAGGCAAAGCCGGGAGCTGGCTTTTTCGTCCATTTAACTACGGATTGCCGAAAACTTCGTCCGGCCAGACTTTTGAGGTTGTCGCTTAGTATCCATACACCCACGAAAAAAAGACCGAGACCGGCGACTACATTTGCTAAAGCGTCCAATTCAGTACCTAATTCGTAGAATCATTCAGATGTTGTATTGCATAACTCAGGCTTACTAATAAGAAGCAGAGTTAATGAACTTTTTAACGGTAAAGTGGTTTTCGCCTCCTTTCCGTTCGTAATAGCATTCGTCCATTAGTTCACTCACAAATTGGACACCTAATCCGCCAATGGCGCGTGTTTCCAATGGCTGAGTGAGGTCTGGGCTTGTTTGTGCTAGCGGATCGAATGCTATCCCATCGTCCGCAAACGACATTAAAAGCACGTTCTGGTTGAGTTCTACGTGAACACGGATCAGATGTACTGAATCGTCGGCAAAAGCGTACTCGATTATGTTGCTGAGTACTTCATCAATCACGACAGCAATATCATGATAAAACGTCCGTGATAGTCCCTGACCCTCAACTAGCGCACGTACATCATTGCTTAGTTGGCCAATTTCCGACAGCGCATTCTTCAGTTGATACTCCTGTTGAATACCAAAGTTTTCCCCTTCCCAGCAGAGCGATAACATCGTGATATCGTCAAACTGATCGACTGAATCAACGAATTCCGTGATGCTGTTATTGATGTTCCTAACTTGCTCTTGTGGAGAGGTAGAGGCGCTTGTTCGGAGCACCTGCTGCAACCTTTGTTCGGTGTAGAGCTGGCCGGCGGTGTTCTGTGCATCGGTGATGCCGTCGGTATAAAGAAACAGAGATTCGCCCGTGTTCATATTTGTGTAACTGGTTTGGTAGCTGGAGTCTGTTCTTATGCCCAGTGGGCGTCCCCGATGCGTACCAAGCTCCAGTACTTTATTGGTTGTCGACAGCACAAACGGGGCGGCGTGCCCAGCATTGCCAACGCAAAGTTCACCGGTTTTGTGGTTCAACCGAGCCAGGAGCAGTGTCACAAACGTCATTTCATCGTTGAAATTGCACAACTCGCGGTTCAAGCTCTCAAGTACTTCGTTAGGCAAAAGCAGTTTTTCGCTATGCTCGTATATTTGAGATGGAATAAGTCTAAGCAGAGCAACAGCGCGGGCCATAAACATACCCGACGCTACCCCCTTATCCGAAACATCTCCAACAAGGAACCAGACATGCTCTTTGCCCGTGTGAAAAAAATCGTAGAAATCACCACCCACTTCGCGGGCTGGTTGCATATAACCAAATATCGAGTATGGTTTTTGTAAAGTGGCTATTGGAAAATCATGAGGTACCATGTTTAGCTGAGCTAATTTCGCATCCTCTAGCTCACCTTCAAGTCGCTTAAGCAACGCCGTTGTTTCATCCCGCAGTCGCTTTTTTTCTAGGCCGTTACCAATTCTTGCTTTAAGGAGTGTCGGGTTAAACGGTTTGGGGAGGTAGTCTTCTGCACCTGCCTCTATACACTTGATTACGCTTTTCATTTCATCTAAAGCAGATATAACGATGACGGGTAAATCTCTGAGGTTTTTATCTGATTTGATGCGTTTAAGAACTTCGTCGCCATGCATGTCTGGCATCAGCATATCCAACAGCACAAGATCAAAGCGCTGCGATGACAGCATAGTCAGTGCTTCTATACCACCGCTTGCGCAACTGACCTGATGCCCTTGATCTACAAGATGCCGTTCTAACAGTGTTCGATTAGATTCAATATCATCAACGATCAGGATATGCCCTTGTACGACGTTTGATTCAGGTGCTGGTGTTGCGCTATGTGTCGTTGGCGCTATTAATTGGCTAAGCGATGTTTGAGATGAATGATCACCGCCAATTTGAGCAATAGCGTTAAGTACGTGTTCGCTGTGCACAAGTAGTTTGCTAAAACTGTCGCGTAATTCATGCTGTTGAGTGTCGTCGATGTCTTCCAGAATAATTTCTGCATAACCTTTGATGGCATTCATTGGCGTGCGTAGGTCGTGCTTCAAGGATTGCGTAGAGACGGGTTTTTGGTTTGCATTGCTTGTGGCGATATGCGTTGATGCTGATATCAGTGCATTCAACTGTTTAACTGCAGCATTTATCTGATTTGCGTCTTCCTGAATAGCTTGGTGCATTGCCTGGGATAGGGCGTCGGATAATTCAAGCCAGTAGTCAGTAAGGCTTTTTACTGCGTCGACTGTACTTTGGGTAATTTCAGCTGGCAATGTTGGTTGATCCTGATGCACGAACGCTATTTGCTAATTATTGAGCGAAATTAGCTTATGGTACAGCACGAATGGCGAACTACAAATAGCGCTTAATAGAATTTTTAGCTGAGCGTTCACGTAGCCAGGCAGGCGGCAATTTTAGACAGTAAGCGTGGAAGATCGACGGGCTTGGTGTCATAGTCGTCGCAGCCGGCTTGCATGGCTTTGTCTCTGTCACTGGTCATAGCGTGTGCTGTTAATGCTATAACGGGAATATGGCTAGTGGTGGATTCAGCTTTTATGAGGCGTGTGGCTTCAAGTCCATCGATACCCGGTAAGCTCATATCCATTAATATTAAATCGGGCATATGCTCAACTGACTTTTGTACGCCGAGTTCGCCATCCTCAGCAATAATGACCTCGAAGCCCTTTCTGGTGAGCCGTCGGGATAACATATCCCGGTTCATTTCGTTATCTTCTATGAGAAGTATTTTTGTCATTGTTGGATTAGGCCCAAACGTGCTGTTAATTAGCTAGGTTTGTTGAGTTGTCCAGCGCATTGCTGACGGTTTCTATCAGGTGGCTTCTGTCATAAACTCCCTTTTGAAAAATCTGCAACGACCTATTGTTGAGCCAGTTCAGATCGCTTTGGTTAAGGTCTTTAGCGGAAACAATAATGACATTAATATCGTTCCAATCTGGTTCAGCCCTGAGGCGCTCCAGAAATTCAAAGCCATCCATCTCCGGCATCATGATATCCAGCAGCACAACCGTAGGTTTGGACAGAGCGATTAATTCGAGTGCGTCATGGCCGTTCTTGGCCTCACTGACCTTGCATCCAACGGTTTCGATTGTTCTTCGCAACATATCCCGTGTATCGTCGTCGTCGTCGACGACCAATACGCGAGAGAGTGTGTTGATATCGCGAAACCTGTGAATGGTTTCAACCACCAGATCGCGATCAATGGGTTTACTGATGTAATCAACGGCGCCTAACGCGTAGCCCATTTCTTCGTCACCCAAAACCGACAAGACCACAACAGGAATGTGCTTGAGCGAGGGGTTGGATTTCAGGGCTTTTAACACAGACCATCCGTCGAGTGCGGGAAGGATAATATCGAGTGTGATGATATCCGGCTGTACCTTTTCTGCTTGGCTTAACCCTTCCTCTCCGTTTCTTGCCGTATGTACTTCATATCCCTCTGCTGAGAATATGCCGCCTAAATCCTGTAGTACATCAGGATCGTCATCAATGATGAGCACGCGATAGCCGTTTCGCACGCTTGCAACCGGTGGCTTGTCAGTATTTTGCTTTTCTACGTGCAGTACAACTGGCAGTGTCATAGAAAATGCTGAGCCCACGCCTTGTTCGCTTTGAACTGTAATGTCACCGCCCAACAAATGGCAAAACTGTTTTGAGATGGATAAGCCTAAGCCACTTCCACCGAAATCTCGGCTAATGGACGTGTCGGCCTGCAAGAATGCCTCAAACAATCGCTCTTGTTGCTGCTGGCTCATGCCTATGCCAGTGTCGGTAACGGTAAAAACAAGATGAGGCGTTTCTTGCTTTAATTGATGTTCAACTGAGAGTGAGATTTTTCCATTCTCGGTAAACTTCGCTGCATTGCTTAGCAGATTAAAAAGATTCTGTCTTAATTTGGTTTGGTCTGATTCCATTTCGCCGACGCTCTCGGGCAAGTTAACTTCAAGCGTATTGTTTTTGGCGGCCAACACAGGCTGTATGAGCGATTGAACTTCGCTGATAAGTTGTGCAACATCAAATTTTTCAATGTGAACGGTCATTTTGCCAGCTTCGATTTTTGAAAGATCTAAGATATCGTTTATCAGATTCAACAAGTGTTTCCCAGCATCGCGAATTTTTTCTAAATCAGGTATGAATTCACTGTGACCAGTATCAGTTGCATCGTCATGCAAAAGCTCGCTATAGCCAATAATGGCATTGAGTGGCGTACGCAGTTCATGACTCATGTTGGCAAGAAATTGGCTTTTTGCTTGCGTTGCCTCCATGGCTGTATCTCTGGCATGTTCCAATTCGTTAACTGTAGATGCCAATGCCGCTTCATTTTTCTTTAAGTCGGTAAGGTCACTATAGATAGCAACGGTTCCGCCATCGTTTGTACGTCGTTCGGTAATTTGCACCCAACGGTTATCGTGGTGTTGTTGTATGACTGGGTCGCCGGGGTTGTTATGCTCCTCCAGACGCCTTGCTACAAAATCGTCTATGTTGCTATTGGGTGAAGTTACCAATCCTTCGTTCACTGCGTTGTTTAGTATCTGGGCAAACGACATGCCGGGTTTTGCGATGTCCGTATTGCCGTCGTATAACAAATTGACGTAGCTCTGATTAGACAGCACGAGTTTGTCGTCAGAATCGAAGAAAGCGAAACCATCGGAGGCGCTATCAATGGCATCAACCAAGCGTTGTTGAGCTTGGTTTACACTGGCTGTCCGTTCTTTAACGCGGTCTTCTAGTGTACGATTGGCTGTTTCCAGTTCGTCGTTAGTGCCTTGCAGTTTCTCAATAAGATTCGACAACGAGAAGCGCATGTCATCGAGGTCATTGGCCAGCAATCCTATTTCGTCATCACGACGTAGGTCAACAGTTGCGTTTAAATCACCTGCGGTAATAGCGGCTGCATAACGCTGCAAAACAGTGAGTGGGCGAGTGATCGCCCGGCGTGACATAACCAGGGAAGTTATCAAAATAGCTGCAATGATCAGTATCATTAAAAGTAAAATTGAAGCTATTTGAAAAAGCATCTGACGGTGCGCGGATTCACGTGATATCACGAGTTGAAACGAACCAATTTGTTCGTTCTCGAATTCAATAGGTATGGTGTTTCGGATGAAATTTCCGGTATCGCCGAATTCAGAGTAGTCCATGCCGTCATATTGTTTGGCACGTCTTAGTACAATGGTTTCGTCGTCTGACAGCGCATGGGCGAATGCAATATTGCTGTCGAGCATGATGGCATCGACAACCCCTCGAACGGTGTCCACATCGAAGTTCCATACCGGTACAGATAAAGTCGCTGCGGACACGTTCAAGTAGCTATTCATCTGCGCTTTAAGTTCATCTGAAATTCTCGCCACGTTAACCACAGTGGCGAGAACAGCGAACAGCAACAAAATGAGCGATAGAATACTGATCAGCGCCAGACTAAATCTGGTGCTGATTGTTTTCCGGCGAGGTATGCGGGCCAACTCAGGCATAGTACAAATATCGATTAAACTGTTGCTACCGGATTGGTAATCAGGAACCGTAATCGTAAAGATCGGGATTCTGAGAGTAAGGACTGTCTGGATACAAACCACCTGAAGGGTTCAACTGATTAGCGACACCGCTTGCGGCGTTCAATCCGGTTTGCAATGCACCCTCTATCCATCCACCACACCAACCAACACTATCACCCGCTAAATACACACCGCCTTTGTGACCGTTTTGGAATTGAAAATACAAGTCTTTGTTGCGTACGTCCTGACCGGGGTAGTTGAGCTTAAATGCACCGTAGTAGGATGGTTCATCCTGCCAGTCGATCATCTTTGTATAAGATGACATGAGCTCTTGCTTGAGTGCATCAACAAAATCCGGTACGTAGGGTTGTAGCGATTGCAGTAATAGGTCCAAGCGCTCTTTGGGGTCTTTAATGGAGATATATTTAGTGGAGTCGTCGCCCCAAGTGTAACTGATGAGCACTACACCATAAGATGAGTCTGGGTAATCCAGACAGTATAGGCCTCTTACCAGACCATCGGTTTGAATGTTCGCTGGTAATCCGTTTTTCTGCCAAAACTTGGATTTGGTTAATACGAAGAGCTTCGAGGAGTTCATGATATGCATTTTTCTTACAGCTGTGGCTTCTCGACTGTTCAGCACTGGTGCAGAATAAACCGGATCAGTTAATGACATATCGACTTGCATAGCACGCGTGGTGGTAGCAACAATGACGGCGTCGAAATTCTCTGTAACGGGGGTTGTGTCGCCAGGGCTATAAGTGATACCAACGGGCCCATTGCTGGTTCCCTTTGGGGATATGCCGAGAACTTTGCAGTTATACCGTATTTCACATCCCGGGCTGCTTTCAATGCCTTTTTTAAACCCATTCAATAACGACCAAAGACCGCCAGGGTAAAACTGTTGATTTGACTCCAAGCCGTTAACAACAAGACGGGCAATTTCAGCAAAGTTCACCTCATAAAGTGGACCGAAACCACCAGAACCAAGCCCCAATGCGCCGAATAATGCAAATTCTTTTTCTGTCCAAGGCTTAACACCGTACTGATTGGCATTCTCAACAAATGCTTGCACCAAACCTTGATAAAAAGAAATACTGCTATAACCCTTATGCGCTAGTGCGGGATTGGCCGGGTTAATATAATTTTGCCAATTATCTTTCGCGGTATCGAAACCACTTGGAGAAAAAAGGTGTTTTCCGACTTTGTCCATCCATTCACCCGCAAGACCATTCCAAGCCTTGGACACCTCAGAAAAAATAGCAGGCGCATCTCCACCTTTCGGCCAGTCGTAGTGTTTGTTTTGGAAAATGATGCTGGTGTCAACTTTTCCCGGATCGGGAAACTGGCCAGCTGGCTTGACACCAAATTGATTTGCAAAATAACCAAAGACTTTTTCTGAAGGCGGTACACGCATTGCGCCCATTTCGAAAAAAGCAGGATCTGTTGGCATGGGCTTAAACGAATAGACTCGACCGCCAGGACGACCAGACGCTTCGAATATGATAACGGTTGCTCCTTGCTGTCCTAGCATATAGGCCGCAGATAGTCCGGCCGCTCCTGCCCCTACTACGCCAATTGTTTTCCCAGCCAACGCACCAACCGGGCCAAGACGACCGTCATTGTTATTTAAAAAAGTTTCGTAGTCGTAGAGTATATCTACATAAGCTTGAGTGACTGGACCAGCAGCTTGTGACGATTTATCAGTTGTTATATAGGCCATTTAATTACATCTCCCTTTTATTTTTCTTAGTTACAGATAGTGATCGGACAATTTTATTTGTTCAACTTGTACATAAAGTAAAGCGTCACATTTGATCAGCTAATACACGTGGTAAAAGTAGCAGAATAGTCGTATTTATACCAACCATTGTTGCTCTAAAACGTGCTTATGGTACATTCATA
>CALDTX010000017.1 GCA_937923565.1 uncultured Granulosicoccaceae bacterium
CCCAAATCGACTCAACGTCTGAATCAGGCAATGGTTGGGTAAGATTTCCGGAAGGTGCTCACGGGGCCATATTGCAACCAGGAGCAGAAGAAGAACTGCCGATTACCGTCGAGTTGCAAACACAGGCAAGCTTGTTTGCAGCTAATGGTGGTTCGTCAATCGTTATTGTTGATGAGAGTCTGGTAGAACCTGTGCAGTAAAGTATGGATTAAGAGCAGCACATCCTTCATGTGCTGCTCTTGTTTTTTTACCGCTGTTGCGGCTGTTCGCTATCTCTAGCGATAAACGCCGTCCCACTCCCCTGTATTTAACGTAGCTTCTAAACCATTTTCAGAGACTGCCGGTCTGTTTAATGTAAACAAACTGTCTGCACTCACGGTCGCGTAATCCATGTAGCCTAAACGCGAAACCGCTTGCATAGCAACGGTATCTACCATGCCTTCTTTAATGTACTCATCTTTGATATGTACACCAACCACGTGCAGTAAAGCCATCGTGTAGCCTTGCGATTGATCTGGCATTGCTGGTAAGTCGATTGTTTTCCATAACGTGCATTCCAAAGCAGAAGGGCTCAAAGCAACTCTTACAGGCTTTACCATTGTCGACGCAACACTGTCTATTTTTGAAAGATCAAACTCATTAACAGAATCAGCTACTGCGGCACTACTCATGTTCATGGCATCGACCATGGGCTTAGACACAAAGTTACACGTGCATTCGCCGGTTTCTTGCAAATTGACCAATGTATTCGCTCGCGATGCGAACGATACTGCCAGCATAGGCGGTCGATCTGCAATTGCATTAAAGAAGCTGAAAGGCGCCAGGTTGGGCGTTCCGTTAGCACTGAGCGTAGACATCCATGCAATCGGACGCGGCACAATTAACGCTTTAAATGGATTGTGGCGTAAACCGTGATCTTCGTTGGTGGCATAAAACATTAGAAATGGTATCGGTAATGAACACCCAGTTCAGTTGCATCGTTATTCTGACCCGTCTGACCCGACTGAGTATCGTGTGAAAATCCAATGCTGAGTTCATCCGCGCCTAAAATTCTAATACCTGCACCGGCATCTATTTGAAAACCAAGCGTAGAAGAAGGCCAGCTTTGACCCAAACTTGCATTCAAATAATAGCGTGGAGAGCCGGCCAGTGGGAAATTTTCTCGTACACCACCACGAGCAATAGACGCCCCTAAAGATAAGGTTGTTGCATCATCGCCAACCACAGAACTCATGGCTGAGTCCGGTCTTAGTTGCAGTTCTTCAGGCAAGGCATCTTCATGGTCGTATTGCGTTCTGTTTGCCCGAATACTCGTAGACCAGTTGTTACTACCAAAGGCACCTCTTACACCAACCTCAACTTCGGCAGCAAGCCCTAAAGCCACTTTCTTTTCAGCCACGCGGGTGGATATTTCATTAACATCGGCTTTTAATCTGACAAACTCACGCTTGCCAATATTGGATTCTGCATCAACGGTTACGCGGTTTTGCAACGCGGCTAATCGTAACTCAGCAGATTGCGTGGCTTCTTCGTTATACGCAATTTCTGCATTGATTTGCTTATCACCACGGCGACTTCGCAAATGATACTGCGTTGAAGCGAATAACGTGTCGGCGTCACTTGCATTGATAACACCAGCCTCTATGCTACCGCCCAGCAAAGAATCGCCAAAATGCATAGACAAGGCAATGTGTTCGCGCTCAATATCGTTAGCAAAAGCGAATTCTTTTGAAGAATAATTGCGCTTAAAATAATTAAAACCAAAACCAAAGTTAGATCCGGGCAAGGTGTGTCTTGCTTGCACACCAGCCTGTGAAAAAGCCAAACCTTTTAACGTTGTTGAGCTTACGGTACCGGCTGAAAAACTGGGCCTCGAAGCTCTCATGGACACATATTGGTCTAATGCTATGTCGCGATCGCTTTTTGAAGGTGCACTAACCAGCGCGCTATTAGCAAGTGCAAAGGCTTGCTGTTCATTACCCACAGCCCTTAAAGCCAGAATTTGATTACCCAGTGACACCTGACCAGAACCCGCAATGATATTGCGTATCGTGGGTATGTCTTGTTGATGCATAGCCAATGCAAGTGCTTGCCAAACAGGCGTGTTTAAACGCTTATCGTGTACACGAGACATAATAAGGCGGGCGTGATCATGGCGTTGGGTGCTCATAAGCCACGATATCGCGATATCTTCACGCCAAAACTTATCGGGCCCGGATAACTGATCCGCCGAGTCAGACAATTGCTGCACGACCTGCTCAAATTCTTCTGCACTGGCATATCGGCCAAGCAATTGTACAAATTGTCTGAGAATAGCGCTTTGGTCCTCACCGGCTTCTTTGACAACCAGCGGACGCAATTTTCTCAATGTATATAAACGAACTTTATGCGCATTCTCTGCATGGCCCGCGGCTTCAAGTGCATCGGCATAGGAAAGCAACATACCGTAGTCGGCATCAATGGTGTCTATTTGTTTATCAAACCAAAACAGGCCTTGTTGTGGCTTACCCAACTGTAAATAGCTAATAGCAACTGCTGGCCATAGTACAGGCAGCGCATGCATCTGGGATTGATACCGACGGTGAAACGAGGCGATTGCTTGAGCATCCTGTTCGCCAATATGCAACCACAATAATCCCGACAGTGCAGATTCATTATTAGGCTCGATTTGCAGGGCTTTATTGTAGGCTAGAACAGCCGCTTCGGGTTCAGCATTTTGCAAATGCACAGAAGCAACTAGAAGCCAATATTCAATGTTTTGTCTTAAAGATACATTCTCTGAAGTTCTCGCCATCATTTGTTGAACAACGTTTTTGTCATCCACTTTGATGGCTAAACCAAACGCTAGCAAAGCACTTTGCGTAGACTGACTCGACTGCCACAGCTTCACAGCTTCATCAATAGCCGCTTGCTTCTTACCTGACGATTCCAGCGATTGGATAAGTCTCTGACTCATTCTTAACTGGGTTTCTTCATTTTCTATCTGTTCAATATAAGGTTGTACGAATGCAGCAAGTTCTGCATTTCTATACCGCCAGGCTATCTCGGAAAGTAAACCTATCTGGTACTCAGTGGTCTGTTGCAATTCACCGTCGATGGGCAGAACTGCTGCCAATTGCGCTGCCTGATCTTGTTGGTTCAATCGCCAATGCAATTCGATAGTGGCAAGCCTACTTTCATTATTGTTTCCGTAAAGCGATACAAAATTTTGCCATGCTGCCAAGGCTTCCGGATAGAGTAAATGACGATGGTAAAGCTTAGCCAGTTCTTGCGAAAAGAAAGGGCGGTCGCCGTAGCGAACGGACAAACTATTTAACGCATCGACAGCCGCTAAGGGCAAGCCTTCCAATTCCAAACTTGAGATCAAACTTGAGACCAGTTCATTGCTGGGTGGTTCAAGCATAATCAGCGCTTGAATTGCCGCACTGGCGACACGTGAATCTCGGTTAATATTGGCAAGTCTGATCAGCTGTCGATAACTTTCCGCATCAGCGTTGTTCTCGGATAGCCATTGCCATTGTTGCATGGCGTTAACAGGCTCTCCTGTCCATTCATAAAGTTGAGCCAACGATAATCGTGCATCTGCATTATCCGGATTAGCTTGCACGGCTTTAGATGCCATTATTTTTGCTTCATCGAGCATTTGTAAACCCAATGCTAATTGCACTTGAAGCGACAGGCTTTCCGCATCGTTTGGCATGGCATCCAACAGAAGCGCATTCCAGTAATAGGCTTGCTGGAGATCATTAAACTGGCGGGCCATAGCGATACCCTGACGTAACAGGCTTATATCTTCGCTGTTAACCAAGATTCGCGCCTTGACACGATCATAAGCTTGTTGGTTTTTCCCGGTTGCCAAAAGCAAGCTATCTGCCCTAGCCGTCAGTTGCTGTTTCTGTTCACCAGTCGCGTTTGACACCGCAGCATCGATATACTGACTAGCCAGATCAATACGGTTAGCAGCCTGTGCCCACGTCGCCGCTTCACTGTACCAATGAACCGATTTTTCATGATCTGCTATGGCTAATCGTTCGAACATACGCGCCGCTTGTTCGGGTCTTTCAACCCCTAAAAAAGCCTTGGCTAAGGATTGCATTTGATCGACAGTTAGGTCATCGAATTGCGATAGCTGGGCAATTTCTTGATCGAGCATCAAATGATTTTGACTCAAAGACAAAGCAATCAAGCTTTTTAAACGAAGAGCCAACGATTGATCAATTGAGGGCGCACTAAGCACAGCTTCATTGAAACATTCCGCACTCTGTACATAATTGCCGAGCTCCATCTGTGTTACAGCACATTGTTCATACCAGTGGCTTTTACGTGAGCTGTCCAGCTCGGCCAATTTCAAATAAAAACTTGCTGCCATTGCTGGATTTTGAGTTTGTAGTGCAATTTCAGCGGCCCGTTTCATAAACCGCTTTTTATGCATCGGTGGGTCTAGTAATAAAATCTCAAGTTTTGCGAGAATTTTTGAGTTACCGATGGATTGATCTGTACCCGGAAAATCCTTCAGGTATTCGTACGCAGCGATTTCCAGCTCAATTGCGAAACGCTCGTGACTATCCAGTGATATATCGGGGTGCTCATCTAATAACGCTTTAGCTTTATCGACATTACCTGATTGTACCAACGCGATAGCGGCTGACGCTATTTCAGTAGCTGATTTTTTACCGGCAGCGCTGCGCGCTCTTATATAAGCAAGATCAAGCTCGTCAACATAGCGCGTAGACGATGGCGATAGCTCTGTTGAGCCTAAACCGTCAGCGCCAGCGTATTCCAATGCGTCATCAGCTGGCTTCAGCAAATAAAAAGATACTGCAAACAACCCGCCTATCAGCGCAATGTGGATTGGATGGACTAGTTTTTCACGCTTGACAGTTGAGGAGTGCATGCCCTGTGTCCTTGCGTAGAAAATTAAACAATAAGGTACCGCGCTCGGTCACTTTCCCAGAGTAACGTTTGCCATTGGCCACCAGAGCGCACAAAGAAACACTGTGCCCACCAAGTTCTAACTCCACCGGTACATGTCCTTGAACTCTTAAGGCAATCTGATTACCTTGAGCATCCCAATGACTTACGACACCATTAGCACTAACAATATAGGGAGCCTGTTTGCTCGATGTAGCCGGTCTAAAAGTTACCGTATCAG
>CALDTX010000018.1 GCA_937923565.1 uncultured Granulosicoccaceae bacterium
GATGTACTTCAATGCGTTAGAAAAAGGGATTGCCAGTTTACCCAACGCCGATGCCGAGGTACGGGAGCGGCTCAGTAAACGCGCACAAGTTGAAGGCTGGCCTGCATTGCACAAAACGCTGGAAGCTGTGGACCCGGTGGCAGCGACACGCATTCACCCAAATGATCCGCAACGCTTGCAACGCGCCTTAGAAGTGTATGAGCTTACCGGTCAACCGCTAAGCACTTTGCAGAAAAACACGCAGCCCTTATTGCCCGAAGCGCCCATCAAAATCGCGTTACTGCCAGAGTCGCGAGCGTGGTTGCACGAGCGTATTGAGCGTCGCTTTAGCATTATGCTAGCGCAGGGCTTTGCGGAAGAAGTGGAAGGCTTAATGCGCCTACCGGGTATTAACGCTGATTTACCGTCTATGCGCAGTGTGGGTTACCGGCAAATGTGGCAACACCTGAGCGGTCGTATTGATGCGGCAACCCTGCAAAACACCGCTGTTATAGCTACCCGGCAATTGGCCAAGCGGCAAATCACGTGGATACGCAGCATGCAGAATTTACATTGCATAACCTGCGATACGCTGGATATGGCAGCGCAGTTGCAATCCATCTTACAGTGGGTGTCTTCTGAGTCGTCGTTAAATAAGCCAAGCTAGCGTTTTGGTTTTGGTTTTGGTTTTGGTTTCGGGTTCCGATCGCCAATGCTGTTGCAATTACTAGTCATCAGGCCAAATTTAATCAGCAAAACATCGCAATTAAAGCGCATGAACAATCTGGGTATACTACGGTTGTAATTAGATAAAATAACCCGCTGATCTGTAAAATTATAATTAAATCATGAATGAATTAACCATGCCCTCAGTTGTCGATCAAGTTGGAAATACTCGCCTTGTGTCACTGCTACGTTTGGCCGAAAACGATCAAAACAATCGCGTTTTCTGCAAACTTGAAGGTGATAACCCGGCGGGTTCAGTGAAAGATCGTCCGGCAACCAATATGATCCTGAAGGCGCAGGCCGAATCCAAGATCAAACCAGGGGATACTTTGGTTGAAGCCACCAGTGGCAACACTGGGATTGCGTTAGCGATGGTAGCAGCTTGCTTGGGCTACAAAATGCGACTGATCATGCCCGACAACATGACCTCAGAGCGTAAAATGTCCATGAGCGCTTACGGTGCCGAGCTGGTGTTAGTTAGTAAAGAGCAGGGCATGGAATATGCGCGCGATCTTGCCATAGAAATGGCAGAGAATGGCGAGGCCTACTTGCTGAATCAGTTTGCCAACCCGCACAACCCGGAAGCGCATTACCTAACGACCGGGCCGGAAATTTGGAAGGCGACTCAAGGTAAGGTAACGCACTTTATCAGTTCTATGGGCACAACCGGCACCATCATGGGCGTATCGCGTTACCTGAAAGAGAAAAATCCGAACATTCAAATCATTGGTGTACAACCCGAAGACGGTTCAAGCATTCCCGGTATTCGACGTTGGCCACAAGCGTACTTACCTGAAATTTTTCAACCAGAAAGAGTTGATCGCGTTATCGATGTCAGTGAAACAGATGCCAATGCCTTGACCCGAAAATTGGCACGCGAAGAAGGCATTATGGCTGGCGTGTCTTCTGGTGGGGCGCTCCAGGTGGCTTTACGATTATTGCCCGACTTACACGATGCGGTTGTGGTGACTATCGTTTGTGATCGTGGCGACCGGTATTTGTCGAGTGGTTTGTATTCGGCTTAGTACGCATTTAATTTCAGCCCATAAAATTGGCAATCTACGATTAATTTAATTTTGGAATGAAACGTAAATACCAACCATGAAACGTCGCATTCTTTTATTGATCTTCTTGTGTTTGTGCTTGCCACCGCACATCGCAATTGCTGCGGTGTATTACCCAAAAGATTACGACGGTTTATTGCAAGCCGTTGACTTGGCCGGCAGTAACGCACAAGACGACATTATCAATTTAGGCGGCGCAAGTATTACGTTACTGCGTACCTTGGAAGTTGAGGCAGATGCTGGTTTTGGATTGTCCCTGATCGATGGTGAGCTACTACGTGCCGACGACTCAGAGCCTTTCAGATTGGTTTGGTTTAAGCCGGTACCACCACCAACGGTTAATACAGCTTCGGTAAAGAACGCGCTCATTAAAATCGACAATATTGTGTTTTCTAATGGCGCTGTAAACATCGGCATCAGTGAAAGTACTCGACTCGGTGGCGCTGCCATATTATTTGAACGCGATGCCCTGGTGCATGAGTCTGAATTTATTAACAACAACATAACGGGCAACGGTGCAGGTGGTGCTATTTTGTCCACGTCCAATTTAACCATCAGTGAATCAGTCTTTGTTAATAATCATGCAAGCCCTGGCGATGCAAGCAATTTGGCACAAGGTGGTGCGGTTGCAGTTATGCCCGAAGCTGGCTTGTATATATCGCACGGCTACTTTCTGAATAACAGCGCCGACTTAGGCGGTGCGGTGCATGCTGCGTCTAACGTGCTGGACTTGCGGATCACCCGATCCACATTCGATTCTAACGTCGCTAAAATTCAAGGTGGCGCGATATGGTCGAATGTGGGGAAAACCAGTTTTGGTTTAAACAACGTAACGTTTATCGATAACGAAGCCACCAATGGCGGCGGCGCTGTTTATTCCCAGTCTAACCGTGCAGAGCTTATTTTTAGCCACTTAACGGTTTGGGGTAATCGCTCGAACGAGGGTGAAGGTGGCGGTTTAAAAATATTTATGTCGAAGGCCGGTGGAAGTCTGGAACTGCGCAACAGTATTCTGGCTAATAACCCGGGTGGAAACTGCGCAAGTATCAACGAGCGCTTAGCGTTCAAAAAAAGTAGCCACAACCTGTTTGACGATAGTTCCTGCGCAGCGATTAAAGGCGTGCAGATTGATCCCACGGTTGCCGTGTTACAAAGCTCACTCGAATACACTGACGGCGTAGTTCCCACCATGCCCATACTGGTAACCGGTTTAGCCAATGATGCAGTACCCGTTAATGCCTGCCTTGGTTTTGATGCTCGCGACGTTATTCGCCCCAACGCTGGAGATCCATCCGTTCAGTTTTGCGATGCCGGTGCTTACGAGTTAGTACCGCATCTGCAAGACACCGATTCAGACACGGTTCGCGATGGTCGCGATAATTGTCCGCTGGTAGCAAACCCATTGCAATCTGATGTTGATCAAGACGGTAAAGGCGACGCCTGTGATGTGCTCGACGATCGAGATTCCGACCAAGACATGATTTCAAACCACCGGGATAATTGCCCGATGGTTGCGAATTTTGTGCAGTTCGACAGTGATGGCAATGGCATTGGCGATGCATGTGATCAATAGTTCTATATTGGTTCCAGCGTAAAGCTGTGGCCTGGTTCTTAGAATTGCTGTGCGGTGGTATTAGTACCGAAACAATTGTTTTATTCCTACCCGGCCGTTGCAGCGATTTCCTTTTATACTGAGTCATTGAATAAAACATCAAGGCAATCAGTGACCTCATCCACCGCAACATCCATTCGCCTAGCCAGTGTGTTACTACTGAGCGCATGGCTGGTCACAGCTTGTTCATCTGGCTCCGATAATGCGCAAACTGCCGCATCCGATAATGCAAACTCGTCGGGACAATCGAACCAAACATCCAACGATGACAACACGGGTTCTGGCAATAACAACACGTCTGGTGCTGACCCAATGACGCGCAATGAAACCAGTGTGATGTTCGATATCCAGGTGCCTACTTATCAATCTAATGCACTGCAAGTGAGACTTACGTGGAACAACATCGATGTTACAGCAGCTTGGGTTGGTGATGAGTTTTGGTCTGTTACAGAAGCTCTACCCAGCGAC
>CALDTX010000019.1 GCA_937923565.1 uncultured Granulosicoccaceae bacterium
TGCCGACCCGCATTACGCAGCTGGTGCTATGGCAAGCGTGCTATTGCAAGAAGTGCAGTCATCGTTTACCCATCGGGCTGTGGTGTATGCAGGCAGTAGGCGCATGGTACCCGAGTGGGCCACTATTAACTTAAAACAGTCGGCATTATCGTCATTGCACAATGCTGTTGTGTTAGTAACCGGCGGTTTGGGTGATATTGGCCGGCAGCTGATAACTGATCTGACTACTCGAAAAGTAAAAGCCATATTGCTCACCGGGCGTGGTCCAGTAACGGAGGCTATAGAACAACAATTGATGCATTGGCGCAACAATCTTAGTTGCGTTGAGTATGCTCAGTGTCAGCTTACCGATTCTCACATGTTGTCTGCGGTGTTGGATGAGTTCAGTGTACGTAAGGGCAAATTTAGCCATGTGTTCCATTGCGCAGGTTTTGTCGACGATAACCATTTGGCTTTTTATAATAAGAACAAAGCCGGAATGGCAAAAGTGTTCGAACCCAAGGTTGATGCTCTGAACTCTTTGCACCGTTATTTTGAAACACGTCATTTAAAACAATTTGTTTTGTTTTCATCTATTTCTGCTGCCAAGCCTGATAAAGCCGTTGGATTGTTAGATTATGCAGCTGCCAACCGGTATATGGATTTCTATGCAGCCTTTCGCAATAAATCGGGCGCAGCCGTTTATAAGTCCATTCAATGGGAGGCTTGGGCCACCACCCGAATGGGTAGCAAAACGCGTAAAGGGAACGATCAGGCTATTAAAGCATTAACATCTGAAGCGGCCCTGTCAACGCTCTATCAGGTGATGGATTTGCCTCAGGACTACGCATCAATAAAAGTGGAATCAGGTGTGGTTGCTAAACTGGTTTCATCCCCAGTTAGTGCTACTGTACCGCAGGCACAATTTACATTGGAACACGCAGTCACGCCGATTGCTGTAGATCCGTCGGTGGTCGATGCTCTTAAGCCGGAGTTACGTCGCTTGGTTGCCACCGAGTTAGAAACAGAGGTGCAAAACTTAGATGATCACATCGGGTTCGACGAACTAGGCATCGATTCCATCGTGTTAATGGATCTGATAAATGCCATAGAGCGATGGACTTCCCACACTATTAGTCCTACTGAACTTATCCGTTGTAATTCGATTGCAGCAACAGCTGAATATTTGGTTCAGATTGGCTTTATCGGGAACCCAAGCAAAATTCAAGCTGAGCTTCAACACAACCCTAAAAGCGAATCCGATGCCGAGGTTGAATCTCAGTTTGATAACGCTGACGGGCAAGCTAAAACCCCAGCTGTTAATGCGTTCACTGACTCAAAAAATGGTGTATCGGCGCCTTTCAAAGTGGCTGTTATCGGTATGGCCTGTCAGATGCCTGGTGCTCCCGATGTTCAAAGGTTTTGGAATAATTTAAAAGCGGGTGTAGATAGCGTTGTTAAAGTACCCGAGAGTGATCGTCGAGATAGCCCACTCGGCGCTCACCCAATGCCGCGTTGGGCTGGATTAATCGATGGATTCGATACGCTTTATCCTCAGCTGTACAACTTTACCGAAGAAGATGCAGCCGATGTAGACCCACTGGTGCGCTTGTTCACCGAATGTGCTTTATCAGCCGTTCACAATAGTCCCATTGGCCTTAAAGGTATAGCCGATAATCGCGTGGGCGTATTCGCAGGTGCTCGAACCGGCCGCTATGGCGAGCGCATTGATCAGCCCAGTGCTCGCAGTATTACCGGTATCGGGCAAAATTTTATCGCAGCTTACCTTTCCCATATTCTGAATTTACATGGACCGAATATGGTTATTGATACTGCCTGTTCGTCTTCATTAACGGCAATCCACCTTGCTTGTAACAGTATGCGCAGTGGTGACTGCGACATGGCGATTGCAGGTGGGGTAGACCTGATACTGGATCAAAAAACACACGCTTATCTTCAGTCAGCCAGGGCGCTTTCTCCTGATGGACGATGCAGACCTTTTAGTGCTAACGCCAATGGTTTTGTACCGGGCGAAGGTGTAGGCACCGTTTTGTTGAAACCCTTGAGCAAGGCAATGCAGGATGGTGATGCCATCTACGCCGTTATTGATGGCAGTGCAATCAATAACGATGGCAAAACACTCGGTATTACAACGCCTGGTTCAGAAGGTCAAACTGATGTGATCAAACTGGCATTACGCAATAGCCAAGTAGACTCCAGAGATATTTCCTATGTAGAAGCTCACGGTACGGGAACCATGATTGGTGATCCCATCGAGTTGCAATCGTTGTCGAAAGCTTATCAACAGGCTGCACCTGATAAGTGCGGTGTGGGCAGTGTCAAAAGTAACATCGGTCATCTGCTTTCTGCTGCAGGGGTCGCCAGTTTTATAAAAGTAGTGCTGTCGTTGCATCACCGGACCTTGCCTCCCACATTGCATTGTGAAGACATCAATCCACGCATTGGTTTTGATCAGCTGCCTTTTTATCCGGTTTTGGAGACGCAGCCTTGGCCTGAAGTGCCTGCTGGCTGTAAAGCCGGCGTCAGTGCATTTGGGTTTGGTAAAACCAATGTGCATATGATTTTATCGGAACGTCCAAAACAAGCCGCCAAGCCACAGTTGCGAGTAGACACTTTGCCTAAATCGTTTACCGGTGAACGCATTAGAGCTTGGCACGATGTCACCCCGGTTAAGAAGGTGGCAACCGTTAAAAAGCGTGGCTTGCTTACCGTGACTAATGTGGTAGTTGAAGAATATGAATGAAGTAACAGCGTGGGCTGATGCAACTTCACTAGAAGCTAGTTTGCTGAAGCGGCAGAAAATCACATCAAATGTGCTGGTCAGCGATACGCACGAGCTGGTGCGAGAGCATACACTCGATGGTATTCATATTTTACCAGGCGTTGCCATGCTGGATGTTATCTACAAAACACTAGCATCTGCCGGGCATTTGTCTAACCGATTAAAGCTTCAAAATATTTTGTTTCATGAGCCGGTTGTTACCCGATCGTCTATAGATCGAAGCCTTACAGTGACTATCGAAATCGATACGCATGCAGGCCAAGTTCGCATTCACAGCCTACCTGTACGTAACGGAGAGGCAAGTACGAACCTTAACGAAAAAACACTTCATCTGAGTTGTCAAATAACGCATTGCGAGCCATTAACAGCGAACTTAGTTTCAACCACTATGCAAGATGATGACGATCTCGATACTTGCTACGAAGTTACGCGTCATGTCGGCATCCATCACGATGATTTTATGAAATGCCTGGGTCGCGTGCATTCTTTGCCAAAGGGTGGTTGCATGGCCCGGGTTTCTTTGGGTGATAGAGCGAGAAAGCGGCAGAAAGATTTTCAATTACACCCTGTTTTACTCGATTGTTCCACAGTGGTGCCAATGTACGGTTGGCACACCCACCTTGATGATGCGCAACTGTTTATCCCGTTTGGCATTGAAGAGTTCCAAGCGACTTCGTTGCAAGGGCACTCGGAAGTTTACATTCAAGTTGAGCCTTCGCTCAGCGCATCTGAGAATTCAGAATTAATCAGAAACAGTTTTACGCTGTTTAGTTTAAGTGGAGAGCCCTTGGTCCGGTTCAAGCATTTTGCGGTAAAGCGCGTGCGTTCGCTGGAGAATGTGCGTCATCTGCTCAATTCTGGCATGAGTGCGCGTCAGCGTAAATCGCCCTTGGCGCAACAAACACAGCTTCTGCAAGAGCCAAACACCCGTACTGCACTACAGCAATTCTTGTATTCGTTAATAAACCCGCATGTGGCTCAACCAATGACGCCTCAAAACGATGCGTTATCGTTTTTTGAATTAGGCCTGGATTCAATAATCATTCTTGATTTGGTGGAATCGTTGGAGACACGCCTGAACGTTAAGTTGTATCCAACGTTATTGTTCGAACATTCAACTGTTGCCGGATTAACAAAATATTTAAGCGAAACCTACCCTGCAGAAGTCGCCTTGTTAAACGATGGTCATTTTGATGCAGCGCAGGCTACTAATACGTCAGTCGTTACGGTTGCAAATTTAACGCAAGACGTAACAGAATTGCATAAACCTGAACTCCAACAGCTGGTTATACGCCATATTGAACAAAGCGCATCGGTGAGTTTAGATTTGCTGCGCGATCAGTCAACACCTTTTTTTGAACTCGGTATCAACTCCATTGCCTTGCTGGATGCGTGTGAATCATTGGGTCGTGACTTGGGCATAGAGTTATACCCAACGTTATTGTTCGAGCATCAAACGGTTGCAGCTTTGAGTGAGTGGTTACTCGAAGCACACCCTAAAGCGCTGGTCGGTTTTTCAGATAATCAGCGCTCGCTGGCTACTTCGAATTTAACTGAGAACCCATTAGCGGCTAATACCTTTACACAAGACAGCCTATTGCCAGCAGACAATACTCAAATATATTTGCCGCGTTGGTTGCCGGTAACGAAACATTCTGCCTCTGTTGAAAGCGTCGCTGCGTCCAAGGCAATACTGATTACGACAATTGGTTCATCGTCTACGGCGCAAAACCTAAGCTTGACATTAGCAGAACAGTTTCATTTTGATCAGGCTATTAAGCTTGATAACAACCGCTCAGAAAATAATACACAGTTAGAAAAAGCCTTGTGCGGTGAGCACTCGTTCGATCAGCTGTGGTGTATTAATATTTCGCATCTCGATTTATTCGCTTTGTTGCGTTTACTCATTGCAGTTGATCGCTTGTCGACCCCATTAGAAATAATCCTGCTAACTGAAAATGCGTTTAGTGTCCATGCTGACAGGCAAAGTTCAAAGTCTGATCTGGGGGCTTGGGGCTTGTTGCAAACGGCTTCACGAGAATACCCGCAGCTAAGTGTTAAGTTGTTGGACCTGCCCGGTAACGATGAAGCAGTCAATCTCGACACAGCCCCGTTAGCGTGCGAGACGACGCTCCAGTTGTTAGCGCTGCGTAACGGTCGATATTACAAACGCTATTTATTGCCCGCACGTCAGTTAGACAAGCCTGTTAGCGCGTGGCGAGAAAACGGTATTTATCTTATTGTAGGTGGCAGTGGTGGTATAGGCTTGAGTTTACTAAAGCGCCTCTGCGAACGCCATAATGCACGCGTTGCAATTATGGGCCGTCGGGCATTATCAGAACTACCTGATGTGCAAGGTGTGATGTCGCGCTTTGGCGAAAGGGTTTCTTATAACCAGGGTAACGCGGACAGCAAACGCGATTTACTCAGCGTATTCGAACAAGTAAAGCGTAATTTTGGTGGATTGCACGGTGTTGTTCATGCGGCCATGGTTCTAGACGATAAACGATTGGTCGATATGCCGCCACGTGACTTCGAGCGTGTCCTTACGCCGAAAGTCGCTGGGATCGATGCACTAACAGATGCTGTAGCTGCTATCGAATTAGATTTTCTACTGATTTTTTCATCCTTACAATCGTTTGTTGGAAATGTGGCGCAAGGCAATTATGCAGCTGCAAGCGCCTATCTAGATGCACGTGCCTTAGCGTTTGGCCAATCGAATAAGCAAGTACCCGTTAGGGTCATTAATTGGGGTGTTTGGGGTGAGGTAGGCGCTGTAGCCACAGACGTTCATCGTAAATTGCTCAGCCGACAAGGCATAGCGGGTATGACAACCGAACGTGCGCTTGATGAACTTGATCATGCGTTATCGGCTGGTTGGGAGCAGTGTGTCATTGCCGACTTAACGCCAGCGGTTGTCAATGAGCTGGGTGGTTTGTACAACAATGAGTTGCTGACGCGAAGCCTCGCCAATGACCAAACAATACCACAGTCCGTTCAAATAAACTGGGATGCCAAGGCTTGGTCTGTTGCGCAAAAGTCGTTTACTGATACTCACAATGCCATGGAAAAAATGATGGCTTTGGCTCGAGCGCGTATGGTGTGTCTGTTGGAAGAATTATATTTATCTGACCCTGATGCTTTAAAGAGTAGCCCTGGAATAGTTAAAGAATTTCATCCGCTGCTCAACGCTATCATGGATTGGCTTGCACTTGAAAACAGTAAAGAGTCGTTAAACCAAATCGAGTTTGAATCAGCATTAAGCGATCTGTGTCAAAAAGTACCGCACTTGTTGTCATTCGCTGGACTGCTTCGCCATTGCATGGCGGCTTATCCTTTAATATTTTCGGGGGAGAAGCGTGCTAGTGAAGTTGTTTTTCCACAGGGTAGTACTGACTTAGTGAAAGCGGTGTATGCCGATAATGCAGTATCCACATTTTACAATACTCTGGTTGCAAACCAGGTGGTACGGCATGCAGCCGAACTGAAACGATGTGTTCGTGTATTAGAGATTGGCGCTGGAACCGGAGCCACGACTCAAGCGGTTCTAGAAGCGATGCAGGAACAAGGTTTAATCGTTGAGTACCATTACACGGAGCTTTGGGACAAACTGTTATTAGAAACTAAAGCGCGTTTGAGTCCGCAGTATTCCAATTTAAGCTTCCATTTTCTCGACATCAACAACAATCCGTTAGCCCAGGGCTTGCCTGAGAACTATGATGTGGTGATTGCGACAAACGTCTTGCATGCTACGCATACGTTATCGAACAGCTTGCAACATGTAAAAGCGTTACTCGCAAAAGGTGGGCAATTAATTCTTAATGAAAGTGTATCGGTTCAACCCTACTCAACTTTAACCTTCGGGTTGTTACCTGGCTGGTGGCAGCTTAACGATACAGAAGAGCGGTTGCCCAACTCACCTTTGGTGTCACGTAAAGTTTGGTGCGAATTATTAAAAGACGCTGGCTTTACTGACGTTGCCACTGTAGTACCTGTTGACGAACAATCGGGGCTATTGAACAGTCAGGAAGTTTTCGTAGGTGTCAGTAATGGAGAGTCACGCGTTGGTCGAACAGTTGAAAAAATTGTTTCACTAAGCGATGAACCGATAGGTAAGCAAACTGTTGAGCATAAAACTGACAGCTCTGCAACAAAGAGTTCGACGACGGAGTCATTTTTGACTGACTTAACGCCGTTACAGCCGGAGGATATCGGGCTTGTATCAATTGAATCGCTGCTTAACTTAAAACTCTATCGTGATACGCAGGGTCATCTGTGGTTGTTTATGGATAATCCGCCAGCCAATACATTTACGGAGCAAGGTTTGGCTGAACTATGCCAGGTTTTAGAATGTATAAAATCTCAGCCAGATAAACATACAAGACGTCTGTTGTATATCAGTCATCAAGGGCCTTATTTTTCGGTGGGTGGCGATCGCATACAAATAGCAAATTGGGTTAACCATAAAAATTGGTCAGCCTTACGTGGTTTTGCTGAGAACGCACGGCGCTTGTTAGTATCGCTAGCAACTATCGATGCTATTGTTGTGGGCGTGGTTAATGGTTCGGCACAGGGTGGCGGGCTAGAAACACTGCTCGCAACCGATCTACAAATAGTTCGGCCAGACGTTGGGCTGTCATTACCGGAAATTAAATCAGGTCTACTACCGGGTATGGGTGGGATGACTCATCTAAAACAGCAGTTGGGTATGGCTCCGTTAAAACGGATGCTATTAAGTGGAAACCAGCTAAGTGCTGAACAAGCACACGACATGGGTTTGATATCACATCTGGCGGATAATCCGTTTGAAGCGGCACTGGCCTTATCAGATCAATTGGACCACCTGCACACGGCTGTATTAATCAAGCAACGACTAAACGAAGATTTGGCCAGAACCTTAACGGCCGACATTGATTACTGGTTAAATTACTTGAGCACTAAAGGCGATTTGATTGATTTGAATCGTATTGAAAATTCCGAACAGGTATTAATGCATCAATTGATGAATAAGCCTGACTATGCCACTTAGAGAGGTTATTAACGATGACAGATAATATGGATAAATCGGTGCAACGAAAGGTGGTTGATGAAGCCTCCGATGCTATTGTGCCTAAAAATAAGCCGATGAAACAAAAATGGCTTAAGTGTCCTGGCCGTGCCGATGAAATACGTGCACTGTGCGTTCCCGATGGTCGTAAGCATTTACTGTATGGCACACTTCCTCACTTTGCAGTGTATTTGGGTGGCATAGCGATTCAACTTACCGTTGACAATCTCGCTGTTAATATTTTAGTGGCGGTGGTATTAGCGTGGCAGCTGTATAATTTGTTTGTACTTCATCACGATTGTATGCACGGTAGTGCATTTAAAAATGATGTGTGGAACCGCTTAATGGGGCGCATTTATGCGATCACATTTACCATGACGTTTAGCGTTAATCGTCAAACACATATGCGCCATCATGCGTATATAACCGATGAAGAACGTGACCCAGACGAATATTATTTCTCGGGTAAGTTGCATCAAATATGGTTACGCATTTGGCGATACTATGAATGGTATACGCGTATAGCACTTACGCGTTATGGCAAAAAGGTACGCAATGTTGTACTGGTGGAGCAAGTGTTTAACTTCGCAGTATGGGCTGTTATACACATCGCATTGATTTCAGCGGGCATGGCTATAAAGCTACTGTTTATATTCTGGCTACCAATTGTCATTGTTGCTTGGGTTATTAATCCGATTACGCGGGGTTATGAGCATTCTCCAATTACACTGTATGATAAGGACGATCCTCGTCGACTGGATATGAGTTCTAATGCAATTACGTGTTCTACGGCTTGGTACGGATGGATCTGTGCAAACATTAGTTACCATGTGGAGCATCATGCATACCCGCGTTGCCCTTTCTATAATTTGCGAAAATTGCATCTTATTTTGCAAGAACAGAAAGTGGACTATCTTGTTGCACCGTATCCGCTGTATAAAATATGGAAGGGCAAAGAGATGTTGAATTTTATTCGTCCAAATGCGCCTCAATCGTCCGTGGGTACGTAATTCCACAACAAAGGATTGCCATGAGTTCTGAATTGAAGATAGAGTCCGCCGATGGCAATATGCTAACGGCTTATTGCTATGAGCCAACAAAGCCTGTCAAAGCCGGTGTCATCATTACACCAGCAATGGCTGTTAAGCAGTCTTTTTACGCAACTTTTGCAGCGCATTTGGCGTTGCAGGGGTTCCGTGTTTGGACATTCGACTACTATGGCATTGGTGAGTCGCAGCACGGGTCGAAGCGTTCTTGCAATGCCGATGTAACAAGCTGGATAAATGCCGACTACGAAAACGTTGTGCAACATGCCAGTGCCACGATGGCCGGTTTACCGTTGTACGTGTTGGGGCACAGCCTGGGCGGATTACTAACGCCAATGTTGCCGTCGATCAATAAAATTAGCGGCGTGGTTAATATATCTGTGGGTAGCGGTGCAAAGCGACATATGTCACCACGTTTACAACGTTCAACGCCTTTGTTGTGGCATGTGGTTTCACCGTTGCTGTGTTCTATTTTCGGTTATTTTCCAGGTGCTCGAATCGGTATTATGGGCGATATCCCGCGTAACGCGATGTCTCAATGGCGAGGCTGGTGTTTAAATTCAGATTACCTGCTTGCCGCTGAACCGGGTGCCAGTGATGCCTATGCGGCGGTAAGCTACCCGATGCTAAGCCTGTTTTTTAGCGACGATGAATTACTGACAGAGTCGGGTGCTCGTTGGATTCACAATGCTTACAGTAATGCAAAAATGGACTATCGTGTGGTGAACGCTGCTGATATCGATGCACCAAGAATCGGGCATTTTGGGTTTTTCAAATCACGGCAACAAGCCCATCTTTGGCCTGCAGTGATTGATTGGTTAGATGAGCAAGTAGCCACTGCTAGCTAGCGTAAAATTGCGTACCTTATCGATACCCTCGATCTTCAACTTGTGTGAAAGTAAGTGCTCGGTTGAGGCCGGTTTTCTATTTTTCGATGAAAAGGCTTTGATCAAGCTTTTTTTGCAAAATACCCCAGATCTTTTTCAAGTAGAAAGCTATGAGTGCGTTCGGCACTGCCCAGCGAGGTAGTGTTGTAACAATAGCTGCATAAGTTCTATTGGCAAAATTATATAACTTAATGGCTTTTTCATCGCTCAAGCATTGCCTTTGCTCAAGAAATACCCCAGCTTTTTTCACGCGTATGGTGTTGCCTTGAGATTGATCAAGTTGTTCCATGGTGAGTTCTCGATCGGTGTGTACGTAGTTTTGAAATTCTTCAGAATCAAATAGTTTCACAGCCTTTTCGTTGCGAAGGATAGACATTGTGTAGCCGGTTTTACCCTTTGCGTGCAGGTCTAAATTCCAGGGGTCACCGCATGAGATATCGGCAACTTTGCCAGTGACGTCAAAGCAATGTCTGCAGTCTTTGGGTATGAAGGGAGCAACGGCAGGGTAGTAGTAGGTACCATTGGTGTGGCCGTCTTCGCCCAAAGGTAGTTCAACTTTTTTGTTGTCTGTTTCGAACGTTACGTTTCCGGGCCAAACGCCTTTACGAAAGTCGATGGATTTCAAATTGTCGTTTGTATCAACATCTGACAATGAGCCTAAGAACTCCACACCTTTGCGACTGATCAGCCAGGCGCAAAATATTGAAATTTTCAGCGTGAAAATGTCTTGGAGATGAGGAGAAACCTTTTCTGCTTTTTCTAGTGCGCGAAGCTGGCAAGGACGTGCAACGATAGCTAACTTTTTATGCCGATACTCTTTGGCCACTTTATTGAAAACTCTGCCAAAATGGACAGGTGCGTATTTAGATGAACAAGAAGAAATTAATTCGTTTGGGTCTGTGATGATGACAAACTCGCCGCCCATGGCGTCTGAGCTTTTCGTTACAACGAGTGCGCCGTCAATTTGTTGGGTTTCAAGCAAGTATTTTAAGATGCTGGTAACAACCCCTCCGGAGCTACCTTGCTCAGAAATTTGCTTATCTTTCGATGTGCCAATGACAATTTTATCAATTAGACCAAAATCGTTGTTTTCCTCAGTGTGTGGCTTAGGACCAAGCCAGTCATTAAGCTCCTCTTCTTCGCCAACCACCGGACAAACGGTAATGCACCGTTTAGATTTACAAACAACGCAGGCTTTTTCATTAATAGAGACTGGAAAGAAGTCTTGATGGTCGTTGCCTTCCATGCGTTTAAGGGGGATGATTTTACAAACTGACTCGCACATACCGCATTGGCAACAACGGCTTTGACTGCCAATGTTGAGGAGATCGATTTTTTCAGCATGTGCTGACTGGGTTGCCATTTCTTATTCCATAGATAGCAATGTTTGATTCAACTGTAACATCAATATGATGCTTATGCATCATCATTGATCGGCTTGTTTTTACTGTGTGGGAGTTGTAATTGTGGGAAGCAGAATTGTCATGGTTGAACAAGCTGCATTGTGTCATTTATGTGCTCATACCAACTGAAAGTAAGTATTAAGAAGCGCACTGAGAGAGTTGTGATTTGGAATTTATGGTTCTTTCAACACATGGTTTCGCATGTGCGTAAATAGGTGAGTGTCAAATATGTGATACTCCGTTTGAATGCTAGACTAAATACTGTTTTATGTAGCCTATTTATTTTAGTAGGTTGTTAATTTAGTAGATATTTTGCATCAAAGAACAGGAATGAAACATAAAACAATGGCGAATTCTCAAAAGGTCAAAGTACTGATTTTGTGTTTAATTGTATTGCTCAGTGGCTGTGCTGGCATTGCAAGCTTCACATACAAAGAAGGTGTAGGCATTGGTTGGATGCAAGGGCACTGGGTGAAAATATACAAAAACAATACAAAAAAATCCGGATTTAGAAATGAACGACATATGTACTCTGGTCATTTAGTTTCTGTTGTCGGCGATCAATATCGCTCTGTTCATTTGTTTACCGACTGTGAAGGCCGTTGGGAAGTTACGGATGCCTCTAAAGCATTTTCATATGAAATGGAGTATTCCTTTCGCGAGGAAATCACCAAAGGTGACTGCAAAGGTTACGGAGACATCGAAATTGAAATAACCAAAGGAAACATTCATACCGGATTCGATAAGCCGGGGTCAAAGAGAATGAGTGTAAACCGAGATACAAAATACCGATCCATGGGGCTTGGCAATCGTTTTGATAGTTATCAAGAAGCTGAAGCATGGTTAGCAAGCTATGTCACTGAAAAGCAAATCAGAAATGACGGGACGCGTTTGGTTTCGGTTGCTGAAGCTTGTGAAAGAATGGTAGACATAATGAGAAAAGGCGACCTTGATCTACTGAAAAAAGGCATTAGCAAATACTCAATTGATGTCGAAAACTGCAAACATGAAGGTATGTCCCTTACTTACATTGCTGGTCTGTATGGCGAGAAAAATCTCATTGCGGAGTTAGTTGCCGAGGGAGGTACGCTAAAAGATGCTGAAGCTGGCCTTGCCAGACGTGAAGCTTTGGGTAAACAGCGGTTAGCCGAGCTTGCTATAGGTGGCGCCCTTATCGGACTTGGAGCGGATTATCTCATTGACAAAAGCAAGGAATTTCTGGCAAGTGGGGCTTCAATCAATCAGGAAGATCTAGATAGAATAGAAAGAGAGACCTGTTCCAATAAAGACGTATGCTATGAAATTCTGAAAACAGAAGCTTACAAAGTTAGCTTCCAATGCATTAAAGGACCTTATATAGGAGACAAGAAAGCAGTTTGCGGAAACAAAGACGGAAAATGGGCTACTGGCTGTGGTGTAACGGATATATTTGCTTATCACGATAACAGTAGCCATAACGCAGCCAACAAAGCTTGTGGTGTGGGCCGTTTATGGTAGTCATCTTCTATTTGCAGATAAGAGTTAAGTCGGCGTTTAAGAGATGAGGCGACGTTGGTAGCGACGCAAGAGCTCAGAAAACACTCTATTGTCTATGTTGCTGTGTCGAGTCTCGCAGATATCGACTTCAATTTAATTCGAAAAATACGAACCATTTACTTTATATTTACTGTTTTACAAAAGCTGTGAATTAAGCGACACTGTTTTTCGAACCGGTCTAAGGTAACTAATCCGCATGCAATCACAAGCGCGTGTCGTCATCGTTGGCGGAGGAATTGGGGGGTTATCAACGCTCTATCATCTCACCTTGGAGGGGTGGACCGATGTTGTTCTGCTTGAACGTAATGAGCTTACCTCCGGTACCACTTGGCATTCAGCAGCTCAATGCCCAAGCCTTGCCTTTAATCAGTTACTCCTGCTGTTGCGTGATTACACGATCAAGCTTTACAAAGAGCTGGCTGACGATCCTGCTTACCCTATCAACTATCACCATGCCACTGGTGGTATGCGTCTGCTTACTAACTCAACCCATGTGGATGAAGTGCACCATATTTTGTCTGTAGCAAAGGGTTTAGGATTGGAGTTCGATTTAATTGATGCGGCAGAAGCAAAGCGACGCAATCCGTTGCTGGAGATCGATGGTGTATTGGCCGCATTGTGGGATGAACTCGATGGGGACATTGATCCGGCGCAACTGTGTCAAGCATTAGCAGCGCGTTCACGCAAGGCAGGCGCTGGTATTTATCGAAACACACCTGTAACCGGACTATCGCAAAAGCCCAATGGAGAGTGGTTGGTTACAACCGAAAATGGCGCAATTAACGCCGAGCATATTGTTGTTGCCGCGGGCTATCGCGTGAACGAGGTAGGTGCGTTAATGGGCATTCAATACCCTGTGATCGCGATGGAGCACATGTACTTTGTTACGGACGATATTCCTGAACTGGTCGCCAGAGAAACCCGTGTTCCTATGGTTCGCTGTCCACGCGATACCTTTTATATGCGCCAGGAAAAAAATGGACTGTTATTGGGGATTTACGAACACGATTGTAAAACGTTTGGTATGAATGGTATCGATCCGGATTTTGTTAATGCGCTTTGCCCTGATGATCTTGAGCGTCTACTGCCAAAAACAGAAGCTATCTTTGAACGGTTGCCTTGCTTAAAAGACGTTGGTATCAAAGCTGTTGTAAATGGGCCTATATCGTATGCGTCAGACGCTGGCCCGTTAGTGGGCAAACAGCCTGGATTACGCAATTGTTGGTCGATGAATGGTTTGCGTGTTGGTATTGGCGAAGGGGGCGGTTATGGAAAGATGCTAGCGCAGATGATCGTGCACGGCGAAACCGAGTGGGATACCTGGCAGCTTGATCCTCGTCGAATCACAGGTTTTGCCAACACCGAATACACGGCATTAAAGTCGATAGAAGATTACCAACATGAATTTCGTTGGCATTTGCCGCATGAACATCGCCCAGCGGCTCGACCCGCCAAGGCATCACCACTTTACCCTGTACTCAAACAACAGGGTGCCGAATTTGGTGTGGTTAACGGTTGGGAGCGAAGCAGTTTCTATAAGCTTGATCCAAGTTTTGTTGAAAGCCACGGATACGCTTTTCAAAACTGGCACCACGTTGTCGGCGCAGAAATTAAAACGTTATCGCTCAGTGTTGGCCTAGCGGAACTATCGGGCTTTAATCATTATCGGATCAGCGGAGAAGGAGCGTTGGCGTGGCTGAGTCGTCTAACTTGTTCTTCTTTGTCCAATAAAGCGGGTAAGGTCAACTTGTGCTACTTCCTGACCAACAAAGGTAATATTGCTGGCGAAGCTACTATTGTGTCGCTCCCCAACGGCGATATCTTCTATGGTTCCGCTGCTACAGCTGAATACCATGATATGGATTGGCTCACCGAACGATTGCCTGTTGAGTCTGATATCGGCATTGAAAGTTTAACGAACACGCATACGATGTTGCTTGTTGCAGGTCCAAAATCCCGTGAGCTGTTGGCGGCGGTATCACAAAGAACTCAGTGGGGTCAGAACGAATTTCCTTGGTTAAGCGCTCGCAGTTGTTTTATAGGCCATGTGGAAGCGTTGGCCGTAGCCATAAGCTATTCAGGCGAGCAAGCGTTTGAGCTGCATATTCCAAACACACAGCTCTATGCCGCTTATGAAATACTGATTAGCGCCGGGCATGCTTTTGGTTTAACGCATTTTGGTATGTATGCCATCGACTCTATGCGTTTGGAGAAAGGCTACGGTCATTGGAAAGCAGATTTCATCACTGAGTACAACCCAATAGAAGCGGGATTGGAACGCTTTGTTAACTTGGATAAAAACTTTCCGGGCAAGGCGGGCTTACTTGCTCAAATTGAACGGGGTTGTCGTAAGCGTCGAGTAAATTTAACGATAGACAATGCTGAGGCACCGGCTCACCCCGGAGAGGGTGTGTTTAAGGATGGCGTTGCTGTTGGCTCGATAACGTCAGCTGGTTGGGGTTATCGCACTAAACAGAATATGGCAATGGCCTATGTTGAACCTGAATATGCTGTTGAAAATACAAAGTTAACTGTGTTCCTGCTTGGTAAGAGCGTTACAGCTAAGGTGTGCAATCTGTGTCTATTTGATGCAGATAATCTGATACCGCAAGGTGTTGCATGATCAATGACGACTAATTGGCATGCCTTATTGGAGCTTAGTAGCATAGGGGTTAGGTTAGGGTTGTAATAATTATTCAATCAGGAATGTTCTCAGGTGTTAGAACTTGTACGGGCGAAAGAGGCGCATCTGTCTGTTCCTTGGAAAGCCTGTGATAAGCGAGGAATGCGTTAAACGCATTCTTAATATCTGAGCGTAAGTCGTGATACAGAATAAAATCTAACTTTCGATCCATTATAAGATTGCGATTTTCCTGATCAAGATCGTGTGCAACAAATACCCTTGGACAGAGCTTGTTTATTGTCAGTGTTTCTAAAATCGATCGATTGCCACCCCCCATTGAATACACGGCACAGATATCCGGAATGTCCTTGATAACGTCGTTTAAAATCCTGGCTGTTTCAGTGTGAACACCATAACCACCTTGAATTGCAACGATACGTAGTTTGGGGCACAGCTCTGCTAAGGATTCAGTAAAAGCGGTTTCACGTTCTTCCTCTCCTAAAAAACGTTCATGGCTACGAGAGGTTAAAACTGATCCGGCAATATCCCCAACGGTTTTTGCTATAAGATAGGCCGCCGTACGTCCGGCACCAGCATTGTCCAAACCGACATAGGTGCATCGTTCTGTACCTTCGATATCTGTCACCAGTGTGACCACTGGAATGTTATGCATTGATAATGTATTAACAGCTTCTCTTATTTGGGGTGTGTCTTGAGCCTTTAAGCAAACGCCATGGCTGCCGCGTTTCATAATACGCATTAGCTCTGTAATTAATTCCTCCTCGTCCATGATTTCATTTTGTATAAAGCGGGACCGACAAACAGCGGTTCCTATCTGTGGCATCACAGCTTCTGCAGCCAACTTCACTTCGCGGCTGAAACGAGTTGGAGCTTCCACAACGAAATCGAAGAATAACCGTCTGCCACGGGCTGCCAGTTGGGCTTCTTGCTCGGTTAATTCCTCGATGGCAGCAGTAACACGACGCTGGGATTGCGGACTGACATAACCGCGCTGATTAAGCGCTCGATCCACCGTGGCGGTGCCCAGTCCGGCTTGCCGTGCAAT
>CALDTX010000020.1 GCA_937923565.1 uncultured Granulosicoccaceae bacterium
GCAGAGTTTGAAGAAGTTAAAGACGATAAAGCATCTTAGTAACAAGTTTTTAAAAATAGTGTACCGGGCGGTCTGAAGTCAGGCCGTCCAACCCGGGCCGGCAGGTGCCGGGTTTTTTCGTTTCTACAGTTAAGATTATTAGACCATGGCAGAACGCGATTATTATGAGGTTTTGGGTGTAGCTCGCGATGCGAGCGATGCTGATTTAAAGAAATCTTACCGTCGTTTGGCGATGAAGTATCACCCCGACCGTAACCCCGATGATGAAACAGCCATCGAAAAATTTAAGGAAGCTAAAGAAGCTTTCGAAATTCTCAAAGACCCACAGAAACGCGCAACCTATGATCAGTTTGGTCATGCCGGTGTAAACCAACAGGCTGGCGGTGGTGGTTTCGGTGGCGCCGATGTTAATGATATTTTTGGTGATGTATTCGGTGATATTTTCGGTGGTGGTCGTGGTCGTGGAGGACCGCGAGTTTACCGAGGCGACGACCTCCAATACAATCTTGAGATCGGTTTAGAAGAAGCAGTTGCAGGAACAACCACTGAAATTAAACTGCCCGCGTCGGTAGCTTGTGAGCCGTGCGATGGCAGTGGTGCCAAACGAGGTACGAGCCCGAGTAGTTGCCCAACCTGTAAAGGCGTAGGGCAGGTGCGTATGCAGCAAGGTTTCTTCTCTGTACAGCAAACATGCCCAGCCTGTAGAGGAAAAGGTAAAGTAATTACCGACCCGTGCCCGAAATGCCGTGGCCATGGTCGTACCAACAAAGAGAAAAAACTCTCTGTTAAGATTCCTGCAGGTGTTGATACCGGCGACAAAATTCGTTTGTCCGGTGAAGGTGAAGCCAGCGACAGTGGCGGGCCACCAGGTGATCTGTATGTAGCCATTCAGGTAAAGCCACACGATATATTCAGTCGCGATAATGCTGATTTATTGTGTACGGTACCCATTAATTTTGCCACGGCAACTGTTGGTGGTGAGTTAGAAGTGCCCACGCTCGATGGCCGGGTGAAGTTGAAAATTCCCGCGGGTACACAAACAGAAAAAGTATTTCGATTACGCAGTAAGGGTGTAAAGCCTGTGCGTGGTGGTCCGGTTGGCGACTTACTGTGTAAAGTGCGCGTTGAAACCCCTGTGAACCTAAGTTCTGAGCAGCGTGAATTACTGATGAAGTTCCATGAGACTATCAGTGGTGATAACGCACAGAAGCACAGCCCACAAGCACACAGTTGGCTAGGTGGCGTTAAGAAATTTTTTGATGATTTGCGCAGCTAGCCTTTAGTGCTAGTTACCAGCTTGCCTTCGATGGCGTCAGTTGCTGAAATAGTGGGATTGCCTTACATGCAGCCGCGCTGAGAAATTAGGAGTTTTAGCGTGCACGTTGTTGTGGTCCATTTTGAAACTCTTCCCGCCCATTCTCAAGCTTTTTTAAATCGCGTTATGCAGCAAGCGAAAGATTCACTTTCGCTGGAAGCGGGTTGTCTTGTGTTTGATGTTTGTATGAACGAAGACAGCCCAAATAAAATCTTCCTGTACGAAATATACAGTAGCGCAGCAGAGTTTGAGGTGCACTTAAACTCTAACCATTATCAAACCTTTGCTGCTGAAACTGCTGCATGGGTAATCGATAAGCAAGTTTCCATCTACAGCAAAATTATCGATAACTCCCTATGACGACATTACCCGACTTTAAGCTGGAAACGCATTTCTCTAAATGGGAATTTAAAGCGCGTTATCACATGACAGCCTCAGACGCGCAAAGCCTTTCCATGCGTGAATTACTGTCCATGGCCTCAGCCGAAGAGCGAGAAGAGTTTGAAGGTATGTGGCTAGGCTACACCGAAACCTTCGGCGCCCCCGATTTACGCGACACCATTTCGTCGATGTATACCGATCGACAGGCCGATGAAATTTTGTGTTTTGCTGGTGCCAGTGAAGGTATTTTCGCTGCTAATACCGTCATCTTAGATAAAGATAGCCACGCGATTGTAGTTACACCTAATTATCAGTCGCATGAATCTTTACCTGTGGCTATATGTGAAGCCACTGGTGTTCCTTTGAACCCGAATGATAACTGGTCATTGGATATTGATCAGGTGGCCGATGCTATAAAGCCAAACACGCGGCTTGTCACGATTAACTTTCCACATAATCCCACTGGCGCTATTTTACCGTTAGATTCGTACAACGCGTTGGTAGAACTTTGCAGGCATCATGGCATTTACATTTTGCACGATGAAATTTTTAATGGGCTTGGGCCAACCGGTACAAAGCACTTACCGTTTATTGCTGATGTTTATGAAAGAGGTTTATCGTTAAATGTGATGTCGAAATCTTTCGGACTGCCGGGTTTAAGAATTGGCTGGATCGCTTGCCAGGACAAAGTGGTTCTTTCGAAAATGGAACGGTTAAAACATTATTTGTCTATTTGTAACTCTGGTCCAAGCGAACGCTTGGCAAAAATCGCCATTAACAATCGAGAGAAACTTCTGGCTCGCAACTGTGCCATCGTTGATGAAAACCTTCCGAAATGGGATGCTTTTTTTGCAAAATACCCGGACCTATTCGAATGGCAGCGACCGCAGGGATCATGCATGGGTTTTCCGCGCTATAAAGGATCAGAAGGGGTAGAGCAATTCACCGAATCGTTGGTTGAGAAGGCGGGTGTGTTGCTTTTACCAAGCACTATCTATCAATCTACACTGGGTGAAACGCCAAAAGATCGATTTCGTTTGGGCTTCGGGCGAAAAAATATCGCCGATGGACTGCAAGCATTTGATGCGTATCTTGCGCAAAAATGATCACATCGATCAGCTTATTTTTGCGTGTCGATGATCAATTCCAATTCTGCACTTTCTGAAGTGGTAATCCCCGGTACCTCGATAGACCAATCGCCTGCTTCAGCAATAGCATTGCCTGACTTTGACACGCGAGCACCCACTGTGACTTCCGGGAACGTACTCAGTGTCATGGACGGTATCATCGCCATGCTGTCATCGAGGGTGACCGTTATTGGTAAGTCTTTAACTTGATGTCTGGAAACTGCTAACGGCATGGGTGGGCCACTCGACGCCCTTGCAAAGATAAAAACAGCTTCGTCAGGCTTGCTATCCGCGGCCGCCGCATCACTCAGAGAAACGGACACACTGATTGAACTCGTGGGTGGTGCAGATACAGTAGTTGTTGGTTCTGTACTTGATGTCTCGGCTTTTTGTGCTGAGGATTGTGCCTGATTCTCGGTTGGCGTTTGAGTGTTTGCAGGTGCCTGACTTTGCATGGAACTCTGACCAGTCACAGATTTTGATCGGGCAATCATTTGATCAATACTGGCAATGGCTGCCTCGTTGCCTACTGCGCTAAGTTTCAGTGCTTCAAATTGTGCAATGGCGTTATCGTGGTCGCCGGCTTGTTGTGTAGCAATCGCCATTAACCATCGGCTTTGATCGTGTTGCGCATCCAATTGCAAAGCCTTCTCTAAATAGCCGTAGGGTTCGCCGGATAAGTCTCCGCCTGCTTGCATCGCTGTAGCTTCAGCGAGCATAGCCAGAATATCCGGATCATCGTCTTTCAAGGCAACGGCTTTTTGCAGAGCTTGTGTTGCTTTGCTGAATTCGCTGATTGTCAGGTAGGAACGGCCAAGTAATGTCCAGCCTGCAACATCATCTGGATTTTCTTGCAGTTTTTGTTCAAGGTTTGGCAACAGGTTTGCTAAAGCTGGGGCTTGCTCATTACTTTGGGCAGCTTGTTGTTCGGCGATAAGTTGCTCGTTCAGCGCTTTGGCGTTGATGCCTCGAGGTTCTCCAAGGTGCAGATAAAGTGCGCCTGCTGAAATCGGGATAAACAGGGCAACAAGTATGGCTGCCATTGTGCCACCGGATTTGGTACCGGCATTGTTGGATAATGTGCTGGCTTCAAATGCCAGGGTTTTTTCAACGTCTGACATTTCTTCGTCGAAGGCTTGCTGGCTTATCGCGTTGTCGGCCAAAGCCTGTTGCAGACTAGCCTGCTTTTCTTTGGCGATGGCAATGTTGCTGTCCAGTTGATCTAAAGAATCTGAAGGTTCTTTACGCAATAAACCGGGCAATAAAAATAAGAGAGCAACTGCAACCAAGGCCGCTGCTAGTATAAAAAATAGGCTCATTTCGATGCAATAGACAAACGTTGACGTGATTAGTATACGTGCTAATGAGCCACCCGTGGTTGAACAGCCACAACCGTTATATTATCGCGACCTCCAGCATGGTTGGCCGCATCCACGAATGCTCGGCATAATGACTGTAAGGCAGCGTTAGATGGTTTTGGTTCCGTGAATAACGGGTCGGCGATTTGTTGGAGGGTAGGGTCGCTGAGCATTTCGCTGAGGCCATCGGAGCACAACCAAAACAGCGGTTGATCGCAAATACTGATGGTTTCCAGTTGCACGTCAACATCAGGGTATAGGCCTAATGCGCGAGTAATGATATTGCGAGGAGGCGGTGGCCCCCGTCTACCTGAGCGCGCCCATTCTTCGTATAAGGTATGGTCGGTTGTGAGTTGGGTTAGTCCGTTGGTGTTTTGACAATAAGCTCGGCTGTCGCCCACATTGAATACCAAAGCGTGCGTAGCATGAGTTTCGGTGGCTGTTGAGCTTGCAATTTCCCATGTGCTGGAACTGGTGCTATTGTGGGAGCTAGTGCTGTCCGGTTCACGATACAGCACAAAACCGACTAATGTGGTTCCCATGCCAGCACCGTTGGGATTGCCAATGCGTTTGTTTTCCTGGTACACACAATCATTGCTTAAATTTACGCACTCTGTGATTAAGTGCTCTATTTCATTTTTTCTAATAAGCAGAGGAAACTCTGCTGTTATTTCTGTATGAGGTTCAGATTGAGATTGAGTCGGGCTTAAAGAGTCTGCGCCTGAGTGCTGATGAATTAGTTCGGTGAAGCCGCGTTGCAAGGTTTCCAGTGCGAGCTTGCTCGCCACATCGCCAGCGCCGTGGCCACCCATTCCATCTGCAACTGCAAACAGTGGATGGTGAGGGCAGGCGAGCCAGCTGTCTTCGTTGTTATTTCTAACTCTACCGCGGTCGGTTAGCCCTGCTGCAATCCATGTTGCCGTAGAACTCATGATTTATTGGATATAAACCCGTTGTTCGCTTGTGTTGTTAGGCCGGTGTGGTAGGCAAAGTAGATACCTGCAAGTAAAACAAGCAGCGCTAACGGGACCCACACATACCACCGTTTCCACGCATGGGTATTGGGTTCGATTTTTTTTGATCGCGTCCTATTGGGCATAGCATCGCCGCCAGGTCTGGAAGTAGCGGCAATTGGCATGTCGTCAAAGCGATCGGGGTTGTTTTGGAATTGCGCTGTAGCTGGGTCCCATTCGTTGGTTTTATCCAGCGCCGGGTCGATACTATTGTCTAGAATTTTGATTGCTGGTTTTATGCGTTCAGGATGGAGTGCTTCGTCTTTGTTAACGACCACTGTTTGAGCACTGCTGGATTGAGACGGTCGAACGGCTGGTATGAAAACTTTGTATTCCTGTTCGTCGAAAATGATTGAGTCGTTGTTTAACAATTCAACCCGTTGATCGATTTCGCGGCCATTAACCAACGTACCATTCAATGAGCCTAAATCCATGATGAATAGGCGGTTATCGTCAAGTGACAAACGAGCGTGTTTTCTGGAAGCTCCACGTTCTCCGGACAATACAATATCGCAGTCGGCGTGACGACCCACTATCGTTGACCCCTGCACGTGATTGATTTTCTGAGTGCTAAGGTTTTTTAAAAAAGGTATTTTTGAGTTTGCTGGATCCATGAGCTTTAAATTGACTCACCGTAACGCCACTACATTAATGAAGTGTGCTTTGGGAGGCAAGGTAAAACTACCCAAACTGTTTAGATATTTGACCGAATTTACAATGCGTTAACTGTGCGACGAATTTACGCTATTTTATTGGCGTGCAGCGCGCGTTTTAATCGCGTTTAAGGCCCATGTTCTCAGGTCTATTCGTTTATTCGGTTGGTAGCTCGAATGCGCTATTGCTTGTGTGTTTGTTTTGGGAGTGCCCGGTCGGGAACTTGGCTAGTCGGTAACCTCTTCCAGCTCGATCAGGCAGCCTGTAAAATCCTTGGGGTGCAAAAAAATTACTGGGTTGCCGTGCGCCCCAATTTTTGGTTTGCCGTCACCGAGCACTCGAGCACCTTTTTCGCGAAGGCTAAGGCTAGCTGCGTTTATATCGCTGACCTCCAAACACATGTGGTGGATGCCGCCCGCTTGGTTGCGTTCTAAGAAATTACTCACTGGTGAGCCGTCGCCTAATGCTTGCAGTAACTCGATACGAGAGTTCGGTAAATCCACAAACACAACGGTAACACCGTGTTCCGGTAGATCTTGTGGCGCTGAAACTGTTGCACCTAGAACATCGCGGTAGGTGCGTGTAGCGGCTTCCAGATCGGGAACTACGATAGCAACATGGTTTAATCGGCCTATCATTCAAATTCCAGAATGGTTGCATCAACGGCAAGGCTGTCGCCTTCGGCAGCTGCAATTGTTTTTACCGTGCCTGAAACTTCTGCACGTAATGTGTTTTCCATTTTCATTGCTTCAACAATGGCCAAGTCGTCGCCAGCACTAACGGTATCACCAACCGACACCAGTACTTTCATTAATAGCCCCGGCATGGGAGAGAGTAAAAATTTGGACATGTCGTTGCTTTGTTTTTCTGGCATGTGTTGGTATAGCTTGGCCACATGGGCTGGCAAAACCAAAAATTGGCGTTTACTGCCACGATGATTTAACTGCCAGAGGTTTTCTAAACGTTCAACGGACGCACTCAGCTGTTTGCCATTAACAGTGCCTTTGAAATGACGATCGCCCGGTTGCCATTCGCTACTCACTGCATCTAATGTCGCTTGCTCAATACAGTCGGTGGTTTGCTGGTTCATATTACGCACATACAGATCAGCTGTTGCGTTGGTTTTTGTGTTGGATGACATGAGCGAAGACGTATGTTGATCGCGTGTTTGCACGGTTGCGCTAAGCCAGGCAGCAATGACAGGTAATTCGTTAATGCCGTCAGATTCATATTCCTGACTATCAAACCCGCCGCTGAAATGATCTTCAATGAACCGGGTGGTGATGTCGCCAGACATAACGTTTGGGTGTGCAAAAAGGGCTGATAAAAACGGTATGTTGTGCTGAACACCTTCGATCTGATAGTTATCCAACGCTTCGCGCATCTTTTCAATAGCCTGTTCACGGGTGGGTGCCCAGGTAACCAGCTTGGCAATCATAGGGTCGTAGTGCATAGAAATTTCACCACCGGCTTGTATGCCGGTATCAACTCGAACCCCACTCGCTTCGCTTATGTCATTGACTTGTGGTGGCTGATAGTGGGTGATGCGTCCAATAGACGGCATAAAATTTCTGTCGGCATCTTCTGCATAAACGCGTGCTTCAAATGCCCAACCATTAAGCTTAATATCACTTTGAGTGAAGTCGAATTTCTTGCCGGCTGCGGCGTCGATCATCAGCTCTACTAAGTCGAAACCGGTAATACATTCGGTAACCGGGTGTTCAACCTGTAAACGCGTATTCATTTCAAGAAAGTAGAATTGCTGATTTGCATCCACGATAAATTCGACCGTACCTGCCGATACATAATCTACCGCTTTAGCGAGTGCGACGGCTTGTTCGCCCATCGCTTTGCGAGTTTCATCACTGATAAAAGAGGAGGGTGCCTCTTCCAGTACTTTTTGGTGGCGACGTTGTATTGAGCATTCGCGCTCGCCTAGATAAATACATTGACCGTGTTGGTCGGCGATAATCTGTATTTCAATATGCCGCGGTTGCGTTATGAATTTTTCAACAAAAACTCGATCATCGCCGAACGCTGAGCGTGCCTCGTTTTGAGCGCTGATGAACCCGTCTTCAACTTCTGCCAAGGTTTCAGCGACACGCATGCCTTTACCACCGCCACCTGCGGAAGCTTTCAGCATAACAGGGCAACCAATTTGCTCTGCAATTTTTAAGGCGGTTTTTGCATCGGGCACGGCATCCGGGTGGCCAGGTACCGTATTAACTTTGGCATTGTTGGCAAGCTTTTTAGATTCAATTTTATCGCCCATGGCCTGAATGGCTTTTATACCGGGGCCGATAAAAATGATGCCTTCTTTATCTAATCTGGCAGCAAAATCTGCGTTTTCAGATAGAAAACCAAAGCCAGGGTGCACTGCATCGGCGCCGGTTTGCTTGCACGCATCAACAATGGCGTCCATGTTTAAGTAACTCTGGCTTGAGGCGCTTGCGCCTATATGCACAGATTCGTCGGCTTGCAGTACATGCAAGGCGTACTTGTCGGCGTCGGAATAAACCGCCACTGTTGCAATGCCGCGTTTTTTAGCAGTGCGTATGACTCTGCATGCAATTTCGCCACGGTTGGCAATCAGGATTTTGTTAATCGTTTTTGTCATTTGTAGTGTTGCCCCGATGCCGTTAAAGCGGAATGTTGTCGTGCTTCTTCCATGGATTTTCCAGTGCTTTATTTCTTAGCATATGAAGATCGCTGGCAAGCTGTGCTCGAGTGGATGCAGGTTCGATGACATCATCGATAAAGCCTAAGCTGCCGGCCACAAACGGATTAGCAAACTTTTCCCGGTATTCTTCGGTGCGTTTTTCGATGCGCTCAGCGTCGTTTCTATCGCTGCGGAAAATAATTTCAACGGCACCTTTAGGGCCCATAACGGCAATTTCTGCTGAAGGCCACGCGTAATTAACATCGCCGCGTAAGTGCTTAGAGGCCATAACATCGTAGGCGCCTCCATACGCTTTGCGCGTAATAACAGTAATTTTGGGGACGGTTGCTTCACCATAAGCGAACAGTAATTTCGCGCCATGTTTAATGATGCCGCCATACTCTTGAGAAGTGCCAGGCAGGAAGCCGGGTACGTCTACGAAGGTAACAATAGGTATGCTAAAGGCATCGCAGAATCTAACGAAGCGGGCTGCTTTTCGGCTTGCTGCTATGTCTAAACAACCGGCTAAAACCATCGGTTGGTTAGCAACAAAGCCAACGGTTTCACCATTGATACGGCCAAGCCCGATAATAATGTTGCCAGCGTAGTTTTCCTGCAATTCAAAAAAATCTTGTTCGTCGCAAACATCGATCAGCAATTCTTTGATGTTGTACGGCAAGTTTGGATTTTCCGGTACCAGTGTATTGAGCGCAGGACTGATGCGATCTGCCGCATCGTTCGTTGCTTTGTGTGGTACTTTTTCTTTGTTGTTCTGCGGCATGTACTGCATAAAGCGACGCACTTGTAACAGTGTTTCTATATCGTTATCGAAAGCACCATCGGCCACACTGCTTTTAGTGGTGTGAGTGGTTGCACCACCCAGTTCTTCTTGTGTGACTGTTTCGTGCGTGACTGTTTTTACCACTTCCGGGCCGGTAACAAACATGTAGGAGGTGTCGCGTACCATGAAGATAAAGTCGGTCATTGCCGGTGAGTAAACAGCACCACCTGCACAAGGTCCCATAACCAACGAAATTTGTGGCACTACACCCGATGCCAATACGTTTCTTTGGAAGACATCGGCATAGCCTCCTAATGATGCAACA
>CALDTX010000021.1 GCA_937923565.1 uncultured Granulosicoccaceae bacterium
AGCAGATTATAGGTGACGGATGCACCAGCCACTTGAATAACGCCAGGCACAATGGGCAGTAGTATTTTAGAGCTATCTCCAAAGATAAAAACGACCGCGGCTTGCAAAACCACCGCAAGAATCAACGTCGAAATTTCAATAGCGACATGATCGCCTTTCAGGCGTTTTACAATAAGCTGGTACTTCAGTAACCCAACTGTGCAACCAACAATGGCGGCCAACAACACGCCTACTATTTTTGGTAAGCCTAAGGTTTGCGCAAAATAGAAGTAAACGTAGCCACCGATAAGCAGATAAGCACCGTAAGCCAAATTGAGTACCCGGCCAACGCTAAATATCAACGTAAAGCCCATCGCTATCAGCGCATACAATCCGCTCAGTAACAGGCCCTGAATGAGTATTGTCATGTGGTGAACTCAGCGTGGATAAGTGGATTCATGATCGTTTAACTTCCCCACTGCAACCTTAATAACTGCAGCGAGGAAACCAAACTAACATTGAGGCTTACACGAAGTAATCGCTTATTACTTTTTAACCCAACTTGGCACAACGAATTCTCCCGTTTTGTATTTGTCGGGATAGACCACGGCAGTAGAGCCATCTTCATACCACTGAATAACCACCATAGAGGGCGATGCTTCGTTATACGGTGCTGTGATATCAAAACGCACATTGTGTGGATAGGTACGACCGGTACGTGGCTCTATTTCATCATTACCCCAGAAGGCATAGCGTAACCAGACTTCACCATCGAGCTTGAGTGTCAGGTCCTGTTTTTCCATGGCCGTTACCCAAGTGGTGTTGTTAAAGCCACCAGCTTCTGCGGCTGACGCAAACGCTTGTTTAACACCGTGATAAGCATTGAACCCGTTAAAGTGTGGCATAACCGGGCGTGACGTGTATTTCTTCTGATAGGTATCAACAAATGCCTGCGACACAGGGTCGAGCTTGAAACCAACTGACGGCACGGGTGACAACGTTGAGATACCACCACCTGCACCACCGGTGTCTTCCCAAAATTCCTGGCCCAACGCCGCAACGTTAACACCGGTCATGCCCATGGGCACTTGCAGTTTTACATATTGCGAGGAAACCACTTGAGAATTCACTGAACTGATCAGGTAAATGAAATCGGCACCCGAGGCTTGAGCGCGACTGAATAACGGCGCAAAGTCTACCGTTGCTATGTCGTACACAATAGATTCAACAACGTCGATACCTGCATTGGGCGCTAAAGCATCCGTTACAAGACCACTGATTGCATTACCGAATGCGGTGTCCTCTTGTAGAATAACCACCGAGCTCCAACCCATCTTATCGGCAAGCACATCTTTACCGAAATCGATATAAAGCGTAGCCAACGCTTCATCTGAAGCAATATTCATAAAATAAGGCTTCATGATTTCGTAGTCTTCAACCACCATATCAATAATGCCAACATAAGACGTCCAGGTATCTAACGTTGGTATCTGGTATTCCTGCATACGTGGCATCCAACCGAGCGACACATCATCAATTGACCCAGAAATAATGAAATCAACTTCTTCGGTTTCTGCCAGATACTCATAAGCCTTGATACCTTCGGTTGGGTCTTCACCGGTATCAGCTTTAACCAGAACAATTTTTTCCCCAAGCAACCCGCCTTGCGCATTAAGTTCTTCTATGGCGATCTCAGCCCCACGCAATGTGCTAAGTCCGGTATCTGAGGATAATGATCCGATATAACCGACCTTGACGTCTGCTATGGCCAGGTTGCTCGCAATCAACATTGAGCCAGCTGCTACTGAAAGAAAGTGTTTCTTCATAGTCTTGTTCTCCGTGGGTGTATTGCTTCATTCCTGAATACTATTCATAGCTCAGGTTTCGTTTTAGTACATTGCTGCGCTCTACGCAGGCGTTATATGAATATTCCCTTTCTTATCGTGAATAATCGCGTCTACATCTATTTCAACCATCATACCCGGTTGTGTTAACCCAGCTTGCACACCCGTTAGCACGGGTTTAATACCTGCAAAAATCTCACCGTGTGCTCGCACAAACCCACCCGCTTCCGATAAATCAGTTAAGTAACACCGGGTTCTCATTACATGATGTAACTGTGCGCCAACTTCATTAAGCGCCAGCTCTATACGATTAAAGATGTATAAAGACTGTTCGTAGGTATCACCGGGCGCATGCAGTTTTCCAGAAGGCTCAATAGCGGTTGTGCCTGCAATATAAACAAACGGGCCCACGCGCTTGGCTCGCGAATAACTGCCTATTTCTTCAAAACGGCCGCCGGATTGATAAAATTCAATAGTCACGATGCAGCAAGCCTTGCTTGTATCGCAGCGGCCGCTTTAAGTAAGGCCTCTACCTCAGTGTTCGATAAATCGAGCTCTTCGATTTCGATGACGCCATTAATGCCTAAATGTGTAGGTACGCCTAAAACAACACCGTTGATACCGTATTCCCCATTGAGTAAAACAGATACGGGAATTGAACCAGCTTTAGCACCACGAATGTGATCCAGCAATTCGATAACAGCATGTGCAGGGGCAAACACGGCAGAACCGGATTTTTTAAGTGCAACCACCTGACCACCACCCGTTATTGCATCATCAACACAAGCAGCGATAGCCTCTTCGTTTAGATAACTTTCTAATGAACGGCCACGAACCGTTGCGGTTGAAGTAACAGGCACCATGTCGTCGCCGTGATTACCTAATGCAACAGCGCTAACATCGGCAACAGACACACCAGCGGCCTTCGCTAAGGCATGCCGAAAACGACTACTATCGAGCGTTCCTGCCATGCCAATGACTTTATTACGATCAAAACCGGTGCAGCGCACCATTTCTAACGTCATGTCGTCAAGTGGGTTGGTCACAACAATAACAATGGCATCCGGTGCTTGAGTTTTCAGTACATTACCCACCTGGCGAATAACGCGTTTATTCGTGTTGACAAGATCCGTGCGTGTCATGCCGGGCGTGCGAGCGCGCCCCGCGGTTACCACGACAACATGGCTACCAGAAACATCTTCAAGGTTTTCAGAACCGGTTACTCTTGCGGCCGTGTTGGTAATGCCGCTGCAATGATTTAGGTCAAGTGCGTTAGCAGCAGCTAAGCCGGGCACAATATCAATTAATGTTATTTCAGCAGCCAAATGATGATTGGCCGCTAAGTGAGCAAGGTTCGTCCCTACACCACCGGAACCGATGATGGATATTTTCGAAAAACGTTGGGCACGTGTATTAACCACGGCCTTCGGCGCAATCCATTTTGGTGCCCGTCGATAGAGCGCACGCCTTGTTGCTGTGTTGCCATCGGTTCGTAACGGTGCTGGTTTTTCAATAGGCCCATCATGAAATTCGATGTTGATCCGCGCGGCCGTCTCTTTTGCCACCGCGGTAACAATGTCTCCTGGAAACACCTCTAAAAAGTTGAGCCCGCGTGCACGCGTTTGTTCAACAAACTCAGAGCCAATGACACGCGACTTAGACATTAAGCCGCAACACCATCCAGTGATTCAATTGCTTTTATAGCGGCCTTCATACCTTCTTTAACAGAATTTTCTGAGCCTGAAAAGAACAGCCTGCCGTATTTGCCCACCGCGCGTACTTCAACTATATCGATGTCTGCCGCTTTTTCGCATTCATTGGCAGCCACTGCAATATAGGCAGCTGGTGCACATTCCAGAATACCCAGTGTTTGACCAGGCACTAACAACGCACCCTTGCGCCACTTATTTAAAAGTTGCGCCTGATAGGGTTCAACTGAATGGATCACTTGTGTACTGGCAACCTGTGGCTTAACACGATCTGACATAACTGCGCCAAGCTCTGCAAGAATGGCATCGCGCGCTGCTGACACTTCTGCATTGGAAGGCGAGCGTAAGATAAAAAAACCAAACTCGCGCTCTACCATTTGCGATGTGGCTTCTACGGAGCTGGCCTTCAATGCACGGTCAATAAGCGTAAACACACCGTTACCCGGTGCAAACTCACCAATTAAAATGGTGTCGCCCGATAGCGGCACAGAGCCTTGTACTGTTGCACCATTGTAGGCTGCAAACTTAGGTTGCAGATTATCAATTTGCATCAGTGCACGTATGCTGATGTCACTCATGCATTGTCTCCGTATTCTTCATAGATATCTCGCCAAGGACGGCATTCGTAAGCTACGCGCTTAATATTAATTAAGTGCAACGCGGTAACGTTGTCTGAGGTAATTGATCCAGACCACGTTCCTGTACCCAACATAAAGCTAGGCTCTAGGTCGGTGGAATAGCCCATACCGCCTAAAATAGCAGGCGTGTTTACCAACACACGCCCTGTGGGGATGCGTGAGAAATCTGCTACCACTTTTGGATCTTTGCTGTGCAACACAGCACTGTGTCCCCAGCCTTCAAATTTAGCAATGTCGTTACTTAAGGCAACACCATGCTCGGTATCGCGTGCTTCGTAAAACGCTAACACAGGGTTTAACTTTTCAGCGGATAGCGGTCGTTGCCAACCGATCTCCGATTCTTCTGAAACCAGGATGCGCGTACTCGGTGGTATAGAAAAATCAGCTAAGGATGCTAAACGATGCGGCGATTGCCCCACATGCTCAGGGTTCATTTGCTGCTTGCCTTTGAAGATAACTTTAGCCAGTCTGTCTGACTCGGCTGTTGTACAAAAATACGCACCGTGTAATTTCAACTCATGGCGAAGTTCTCTGGCAATATCCCGGTTAACAATCACGGCTTGCTCAGAAACACACGCAGTTCCGTAGTCGAAACTTTTAGACGTCACAATTTGTTCAGCGACTTCAGCCAGTTCACTGGCCATACTGCTGTGCACATAACAAGGGACATTGCCCGCACCAACAGCCAGTGTTGGTTTGCCACTGGAGTAGGCAGCTTTTACCATGGCCGGGCCGCCGGTTGCCATAACAACAGAGGTACGGCGGTGACGCATTAATGCATCAGTGCCCTGTATCGTCACTTGATCTAGGCATTGAATTAACCCAGCTGGAGCACCCAACTGCTCTGCCGCGTGCGCCATAATTCTTATGGTTTCAACACCGCACTTAACACCCCGTGGGTGTGGTGCGCACACAATGGCGTTACCCGCTTTAACCGCTGATAACACTTTAAATATGATGGTTGAAGTTGGATTAGTAACCGGTATAAGCGCTGCAACCACACCCATGGGTTCGCCAAAGGCTGCAACCTTGGTTGCATCATCACTCCATAACATGCCCAACGTTTTAATATCGCGAAGGTAGTCAGCAACTGATAAGGCATTAAACAGATTCTTTACGCGCTTGTCGGGCGCATTACCATAACCGGTTTCTTCAACAGCCAACTCGCCTAAGGCTCTCGCTTCGGGCTCTATGGCTCTGGCCATCGCATCAACAATAGCATCAACCTTTGCAGGGTCAGTATTCAGGAATTGCTGATAGGCTGCAAAGGCATTGTCTGCACAACGCCGGGCAGCTGCTATCGATTGCAAATCGGCGTCCATTAGTTTGTCCCCACTGCGATGCTATCCATTACCCGTCTGGCGGTGCCAAGATCGCTTGCATTGATACCGATGGTATCTAAACGCCGACCCGCAGCAGCCACATCAGCACCTAAAACCACAGAGGCAAGTGTGACCATGGATTGCGTTATCGGTGTACTCACACCAGACATTTCGGCAGCCGACAACAACGGCACCAATGATCCAATAACACCATCACGTAACAGTGTTTTTGACATGGTTTGATTGGGTACCGGCCGGGAACCTTCACCGCGTTGATTGCCTGCATACGTTTGAACCCACTCATCGGTTGTTGGCAAATTCCTTACACCAAATGCCTTAGCCACGTTATGTCGTTCCTTAGCTAACGCCGCAACAACCGACAACTGTTCCGGACCCAGTAATGCAGCAAAGGTATTATTTTCAGGCAACGCTTTAGCACCCATTGGGATATTGACTGCACCGCTTGCGATGGCGGGTCCATTTAGTAATAAGGCCGGAAACTCGACCAACGCAGAACCATCGGCAAACCCCGACGATAAAACGCTTTCAACAGGCTCGATGTTTGGCAGAAACCGTTTAACTTGTTGCAACACATGAGAACGAGCGCTGGGCAAGGTAGCTGCAGTAACCGGTGCAGCATGACTCAACGTAAGTTGCATGCCTTGCACATCGAACCAATACGGTAAACCTTGGGTTTCAACGATGGTGACGTCTTCGGTGCAACCACCAATGCGTAAGTGCCATGCCGTTTCAACCGCACCGAGCGATCGCCCTGGGGCTAAAACGATGATTTGCCCATTGCGTACGTGACTGGCAAGTACCATCGCATAAGTTCTTTGTTTATGGATAGGGCCAGTTAGAAAGATAAGCTCAGCATCGCTAATGGCGGTGTCGAGTTCTGCTGTTGTTTGAATTGAGGGTGCATTCTCACGATTAAACTGATAAGTACCTACAGGGCCGGTACCGCGCAAACTTATCCCTGCTGATTCACGCATCTGCTTAAGCTCTGCACCGTAAGCTGAAAACAAAGTCACTTGCGCTTCTTCAGCCAAACACATGGCAGCCAGAAGGCAGGCGTCGGGGCCACCTCCGAGTACAGCAACCTTCGATAACGTTGCAACTTCGGGTTTACGTGCATGCGTTACTCCATGAGTAACTGCATCAGTAAACGCTGTAAATTCGTTGCTCATGCTGTTCTTCTAGCTCTGCTATTGATTAGTCGCCGGAACCTGCACCCAACGATTCAATAATGGCTTCAAGCTCATCGTGCGGGCGCGCTATAACATGCACTGATACCACTTCACCTACTTTATTGGCAGAGGTTGCACCGGCATCGGTTGCCGCTTTCACCGCACCCACTTCACCGCGTACCAAGGTAGTGATTAAACCACCACCGGCTTTACTTTGACCCAGCAAGGTAACGCTTGCCGCTTTTGCCATGGCATCGGCGGCTTCAATAGCGGCGACCAAGCCTCGTGTTTCAATCATTCCCAGGGCCGTTTGGCCTGCTGCTGGTTTAGACATCGTGAATTTCTCCGTTAGATCAAGAACTGGTTGCGACAGACACAGTGTCTACCACAGCGATTATTGTGGCGTCCACCGGGCTACTGGCGGTCGCACTGGGTAAGCGAGCTGAAGAGCCTTGCACTAAAAGCACTTTGTCTCCAACCCCTGCACCTACCGTATCAACGGCAACCACGGCTGCGTCGATGACTTTGTTTTTACTATCGATTATGTTGGTTAGCAAAAGCGTAGCGCCGACAAGCGCTGCATCTTTGCTTGTCGCGGTAACGGTGCCTGTAACGAGTGCTAAACGCATTAGAAATTACCAAGATAACGGGCAACTTCTACATCGGTAACTTGTGCGGCAAAGAACTCTAGTTCGCGTTCACTTTGCTGCACCGTTATTTCGTACATGTCGTCGCCCATCACGTCTTTAAGCCACGTTGAGCCACGCGCTAGCGCAATGGCATCACGCAGATTATTAGGGATTGGCTCAGCATCTTCAGCTTCATAACCATTGCCGGTGGTCATGGCTGATGGTTCGATACCTTGCTCTATGCCATCAAGGCCGGCTGCAATGTCAGTGGCTAATAAAAAGTAAGGATTGCAATCGGCACCGGCATCGCGCTTTTCAACTCTGGTAGCGCTGTCGGAACCTTCTATAACGCGTAAACCAACCGTTCGGTTATCGAGGCCCCACGTGGTATTGATTGGGCAAAAGGTATAAGGCTGACGACGTCGATAGCCATTCTCTGTGGCACTTCCGCAGATTGCCGCTTCAGCCATACGTTTTTGTAAACCACCAATAAAGTGACGGCCCATTTCACTTAATTTTCCATTATCTGAAAATTGATTTTTACCGTCCTTCCAAATGGAGTAATGCGTGTGAAAACCGTTACCTGATTCTTCAAAGAACGGCTTCGCCATAAACGTTGCCAAGTAGCCGTGGGCATGCGCGAGTTGTTTAGCTAAGGAACGAAACATCACGACACGATCGGCGGAGAGTAAAGCATCGGCATAACGCACGTTCACTTCTACTTGTCCGGCAGCATATTCAGGGTTTGATTGTTCAACGGGAATACCCGCTTCGTTGATTTGTTGTCTTATCGGGCCAAGTACGTGTTCAAGTTCAGCGGCACGATCAAGACCATAAACGCCTATACCGGCATCCTTTGGTTTTTTAGTTTCAGGATCGAGTAAGTAGAACTCCAACTCGGTACCCACTTGTATATCCAGACCCATTGCGTTTGCGCGTTCTACTTGTCGTTGCAATACCAACCGTGGATCAATGGGCACGGGTTTGTGGTCCATACCTTCGGCACGACCAAACACCATTGCAACTCCTGGTTCCCAAGGCAGTGCAACCGGTTTTGAATCGGGGAACATATGAAAGTCTGGGTAGCCGTTATCGAAATTGACGTAAGGGGTATCCCAAACATCGCAAGTCATGTCGATGGCAAACAGTGCAATGGAGTACGCATTACCGGATTTGCAGATGTTTTCCCAGTGACTGGCCGGAATACGCTTACCGCGCATGATGCCGTTGAGGTCGCCTAAGCCCAGAACCACCGTATGAGTACCTTCGGGCAGTGTGAAATCAGTCATTTTTCTGTATTGCCTCCGCGCTGAAACTGCTTGCTAAAACTACGTATTCTGAATACAGTATCCATATATTTTTATCACTAAGCAAGAGTTTTTATGCCACGAAGCAATATTTACGTCGTCGGTGGAGGAATTGCTGGCACGATGACAGCGCTCTCGCTACAACGTCGCGGTGAAAAGGTAACGCTTATTGATCGATGGGAACCCGGCCACGCTCGCGCCGCATCAACTGACTACAACCGAGTGATTCGCGCTATATCCGGTCGTGATGAGTTCTATACCCGATGGGCTCGCGAGTCGCGACAACGCTGGTTAGAGTTACAAAGTGAAAGCGGTCAAAATTTAATGTATGAGTGTGGCGCTCTCATTCTGGCAACTAAAGGCCATTGCGATTGGGAAGATGCCACCGAAGACACCTTTAATAAAGTTGGCGTGCCCTACTACAAATACTCAAGGGATGATGTTGCCGCCCGCTTCCCACAGTTTCGAATTCCGGATATCGACTACGCATTGTTTGAACCTGAAGCGGGTATGTTGATGGCGCATCGCTGCATGCTCACTGCGATCAATTTATTCAAACAAGCCGGTGGCATTGTTAAACGCGGCAGAGTAACCACCGACAGTTCAGAAAAACCGATGCTCGATGGCAAGCCATTGGAAGCCGATGTCATTATCATCGCAACCGGTGCATGGGCTGCCGACATGTTTCCGCGCACAATAAAACCGATATCGTCAATCGTTGGTATTAACGTGCTTTATACCTCCACACCCGATGGCAGTGAAGACTTTGACATGGAACGCATGCCGTGCTGGATTGATCACGGACAAGGTTCGTTTGGTTTACCGTCGAGTGAAGGTTCAGGTGTAAAGGCTGCCGTTGTTATCCCAGACACTATCGACTTAGATAACGATGAACGCTTAATCCGAAAGGAATCGTTAGTACGCACGCGTAGCTATATACGCCATCGATTCCCTGCACTTGAAGGGCAAAAGGTTGTTGATTCCAAATTCAATCAGGTCATCTTAACGCCAGACACGCACTTTATAATCGACTGGCACCCTGAACACGATAACGTGTTAATTGCTGGCGGTTGTTCTGGTCATTTATTTAAACACGGGCCTGTGTTTGGTGAGTTTGCAGCAGGGGTGGCTAGCCGGGATTATGCAACAGCTGATCGATTTAAGCTTGGCGCACGAAAAAAATTGTCCCCGAAAGAAAGTCCTTCGGGGCGATAAGCTTTAAGTAAACGGCTTTAAAAGCGGTTTTATGAGCTAAGAGGCTTCACTGGCAAACAGTT
>CALDTX010000022.1 GCA_937923565.1 uncultured Granulosicoccaceae bacterium
TGCATCATCATGTCGGCAAATTCATCCACAACCACTACGATAAACGGCATGTGTTCAAGCGTGGGTGGTGCAGCCGTTGGTTCCAGCGATAGCTCTGCTTTGTATAGCGGGTCAACGATCGGCGTTCCCGCCTTTTCGGCATCGTGAACTTTTTTATTGAAGCCTGTTATGTTTCGCACTTTCAATTCAGCCATTAACGTATAGCGTCGTTCCATTTCGCCAACACACCAACGTAATGCGTTTGCTGCCTCCTTCATATCGGTAACTACAGGCGTTAGCAAATGCGGAATGCCATCGTAAACATTTAATTCGAGCATTTTCGGATCGATCAGAATTAAACGCACATCGTTTGGCGTTGCTTTGTAGAGCAAACTCACTAACATTGAATTAACGCCAACCGACTTACCAGAACCTGTTGTTCCAGCAACCAACAAGTGCGGCATTTTTCCCAGATCGGCCGTGATGGGTTGACCACTGATGTCTTTACCAAGCGCAAGCGTTAGCTTTGACTTATTACCGTTGTATTCGTCTGATTGAATAATTTCACTTAGCTGCACAATTTCTCTGTGCTCATTAGGCACTTCAATGCCGATGGTCGACTTGCCGGGTATAACTTCAACCACTCGCACACTGACTAACGAAAGAGATCGCGCTAAATCTTGCGATAAGCCCGTAATACGACTGGCTTTGATACCAGGCGCTAGCTGCATTTCAAAACGCGTGATAACCGGACCAGGATGCACCGCAACTACTTCAACAGTAATCCTGAACTCGGCCAGCTTCTCTTCCAACAAGCGAGAAATAGCTTCTAACTCAACTTCAGAAAAACCAGGTGTTTGTGGCTCTGGCGCATCCAATAATGAGATGGGGGGTAATTCTGAATCCACGTCATCAAGAATGAGTTTGGTTTGTTTCTGTTCTGGCAAGCGCTGCTTTATAGCTATTTTCTTTTTACGTGCCGCGCTGGAAGCAGCCGCACTGGAAGCAGCCGCGCTGGAGGCCGCAAGTGCCGCTGCTGCCGCTAGCGATGTTGCCTTGGCAGCACTTTGCTCGGCTTCGGAGTCTGCCGACGATGCAACTGCATCGGCTTTTGCCGCTAAGGCATTTGCGCGCGCTAATGCCTGCTTTGCTGGTGATCCTTGATTACTGGCATCGCGTTCTTTGAGCGCATCGTCGAGCCTTGCGTCTAACTCAGACGCATTTCTTGCTAAGGCCTGGCTGCCGGTAGAACCGTTTGCTGAGCTGTCGCTTAACTGCTTCGCGGCGCTTATCGCAGCGGCTGACCCTTGCTTGGCTTTATTTCTGGCAGCTTCGAGCGCTGCGGCCAAACCGGTTTTGATCGGTGACGGCCCCGAACCGTCGAGCAATGGATCGGTTGGTAGCTCAACAGACTCATACCTTGTGCTTCTTGATCGTTCTTTGCGCGCTTGCGCGGCTGCCCGGACTTTTGCGCGTTCGCTGGCTGCCTCACCAAACTTGCTGAACAAAGAACGCAGATAGCCAAAGGCGTATAAGACCAACTCACCCATTTTCTCAACTAACTGCAACCATGAGGTACCAAAGGCCATCGTCATTGACGAGAAAAACAATGCCAGCAGTAGCAAGGTGGTGCCCAGCGGGTGCAAAAAGGACACAAGACGCCAAGCGACTTCGGTGCCCAAAATGCCGCCGCCAAAGGTGCCTTTGGGCAGAGCGCCATCGGGAACGCTAAAATGCAGATCGGCTAAGCCACTGGCGGTAAGCAGCATTAACACAATACCTATAACCCTGATAAACGCGAACGGACGGTAAGCTTGCGGCGACCGTTTTTCGTCCCGAAACAGTAACCAGCCACTGGCCGTTAACACCAAAGGCAGTAAAAATGCCATAAATCCGAATAAGTAGAACGCAACATCGGCAAACCAGGCGCCAGCGCGGCCCACACTGTTAGCAACCTTCGCTGAGGTGCCTGTATGCGACCAACCCGGATCGTTAACATTAAACGTAACTAAAGCGAGTAAAACGAGAATGGCTGCGAACACACAAACGATGCCGCCCACCTCGCGAAACATGCGTTGCATTTGACCAATAGCCGCACTATTAGACAGACTGGCAGCTGCAGCAGTACGCGATTGCGCGCTGCTTTTACGTGCCGCTACCGTGCGTTGCAAAGCTGCAGCCGATTTTGAGGCCGTCGCTTTTGAGCTGGAGACACTTGATGAGACGCGTTTGGCTGACGTTTTTTTACGTTTCGCCGAAGTCGCGCGCTTCTTGGTTGCTTGAGCCAATGGTTATCCTGCTACAAGTTGAATAAAATCTGACGCTCGGCAACCAATTGATACGCCGGCAGTCTAAAGTGTAGCAGACACATTGGCGCTAGCCTGACTCGCATGCATCCCGTAATATCTGTTTTATCAAACAATTCAACAAACTCAAATAAAACGTGTAAATAATGAGCACATCACAGCACCACAAACTGATCATCATCGGCTCGGGACCAGCTGGCTACACAGCCGCCGTCTATGCCGCTCGCGCAAATTTAAATCCGGTTGTAATAACTGGCATCGAACCTGGCGGTCAGCTCACCACCACCACTGATGTCGACAATTGGCCAGCCGATGTAGACGGTGTGCAAGGTCCGGAACTCATGGAGCGTTTCAAGGCCCATGCTGAACGGTTCGAAACCACCGTTATCAATGATCACATCAACAACGTTGAGCTGGAGAAACGCCCTTTCATCCTCACTGGCGATAACGGTGACTACAGTTGCGATTCGGTCATCATAGCCACCGGCGCAAGTGCCAAATACCTCGGTTTGGAATCAGAGGAAGCCTTTAAAGGTCGTGGTGTGTCTGCCTGTGCAACATGCGACGGCTTTTTCTATAAAAATCAGAATGTTGCGGTAATTGGCGGTGGTAACACAGCGGTTGAGGAAGCGCTTTACTTGTCGAATATTTGCGCACATGTCACGCTAGTGCACCGTCGCGATTCGCTGCGTGCCGAAAAAATTCTGCAAGACAAACTGTTCGAACGGGCAAAAAACGGCAAAGTAACGCTGTTGTGGGATCACAATTTGGTTGAAGTGTTAGGCGATCAATCTGGCGTTACCGGTATGCGCGTACAACACACTGACACTAACGAAACCCAGGATATCGATCTCATGGGCGTATTCATCGCTATTGGGCACAAACCCAATACCAGTCTGTTCGAAGGCAAAATGGACATTAACGGTGGGTATATTAAAGTCAGAAGTGGTTTGGACGGCAACGCTACAGCCACCAGCGTCGACGGCGTTTTTGCGGCAGGTGATGTCATGGATCACGTTTACCGCCAAGCAATCACATCAGCAGGCTCCGGTTGCATGGCAGCACTGGATGCAGAACGCTACCTAGATAGCTTGGATGAATAAAGAAACCGATTCGTCATCAGCAAACGAACAGGATGGCAACAGCGAACACACAGACGTGTCAGGCGATGCACCTGCGGAAAAAGTACAAGCCGAAGCCGCCGTTGAAATTGAAGTCCGCGATACCCTGGAATCTATCGAGGCTTCGCAATGGAATGCGTTAAACGATGATGGCAACCCTTTTCTGCGCTACGAGTTCTTATTCGGTTTAGAAAAAACCGAATGCCTCGGTGAGCATAACGGTTGGTACCCTCGCTATTTCTTTCTTTGGGAAAACGGAACGGTAGGCAAAAGCCTACTGGCCGGTGTGGCCACGTATGTGAAAACCAATTCCTATGGAGAGTTTGTATTCGACTGGGCATGGGCTGAGGCTTATCAACGACACAACCTTGATTACTACCCTAAGCTTGTGGCCAGTGTGCCGTTCACGCCGGCAACCGGCAGAAGACTACTGGTGCGTGCCGATCAAGACTACAAGAAAACCGCCCTGCTGTTATCCAACGGTGTGCAACAGTTTTGTCAGTCTCAGCAGTTCTCCAGCATGCATTGGTTGTTTATTACCGAGCAAGAAACAGATCTTTTATCACCGCTTAACACGTCACCCAATAGCAACTATTTGCGAAGAATTGATTGTCAGTATCATTGGAAGAATGCGAACTACGAAAGCTTTGATGCATTCTTAGCTCAATGTACAGCTAAAAGACGTAAAACCATACGCCGAGAACGCCGCTATGTTACGGATGCGCAAATTACATTAACCAACCGATTGGGCAACACACTCAGTGAAGAAGAATGGGCATGGGTTCACAAACTGTATCAAAGCACATTCGATAGAAAATGGGGAAACCCGTCGCTAACACTTGCGTTCTTCAAGCGTATGGGTGAAACCTTTGGCAATAACATACTGATTGTATTCGCCTATAACCCTTTCACTGAAAGTCCTGATATACCGGTTGCTTGCTCAATTATGTTTATTGGTACAAAGACACTTTACGGCAGGTTCTGGGGATGCAGAGAAGAACATCATTGTTTGCATTTCGAAGCTTGTTATTATCAAGGCATAGAGTATTGTATCGAACACGGTATTCAAACCTTCGAGCCTGGTGCACAAGGCGAACATAAAATAACACGAGGTTTTGAACCTACAATTACACGGTCAGCTCATTACATAGCCCATCCGCAATTTCGGCAAGCAATTGGCGATTTTCTGGCAGAAGAAACTCCCCACATCGAACAAAGATGCAAGGGACTATCAAATTTGCTACCGTTTAGGTCTGACGTTGAAATTTAACCTAAATTGTAAGCGGCGCACTTATGCCAATTCCTTTTCTATCACCTAATGACGAAGTCACCAGCTTCCCCAATGTCAGCGACGCATTAGACGAACCCAATGGCTTGCTGATGGCAGGCGGCAGTCTTAGCCCGCAACGGCTAGTTTCAGCTTATCGATCCGGGATTTTCCCCTGGTATGAAGAAGGTGAGCCCATTCTTTGGTGGTCACCGGATCCGCGTTGCGTTATCTGGCCAGAAAAAATTCATGTCAGCAAAAGCCTGAAAAAATCGTGTCGCAGTAAACGTTTTGAAATTACCGAAAACCTTGCCTACAGAGAAGTAATGAAACAATGCGGAGCATCACGCGCAAATAGCACAGGGACTTGGGTAACCACGGCAATGATCGACGCCTATTGCAAACTCAACGAATTCGGCTTTGCCCATTCGCTGGAGGTGTGGATGGGCCACCGCCTGGTTGGCGGGCTATACGGCATTTGCTTAGGTGAGGTGTTTATTGGTGAGTCGATGTTTTCCTTAGAAACCGATGCATCAAAAGCGGCGCTGGTGCATCTGGCCCAATGTGGTAAATACAAATTGATCGACTGCCAACTCGAAACAGCGCACCTAAACAGTATGGGTGCGGAGACGATCAGTCGGTCACTTTATATTGACCGACTCAAACAATTCGGGGATCTGGACAATGCCCGCTTTACCACTGAAAGACTGCGTAAAGCTTCAAGCGAATAACGCTACACAGCAGAGCCAATAGATCGTTAGCTAATGTGCGACAAGATGGCTTCTTTAACAGAGCCAAGTTCGGCATCTACCGTTTTTACAGGTTCTGCTCGTTCAATTGCAATAGCTGTGTCTTTTAATCCATGCCCGGTAACCGTGCAGGTTACCAATGATCCTTCAGGAATTTTTCCGTTTTTGAGATCCCGCATGGCTCCACAAACCGACACAGCAGATGCAGGTTCGCAGAATATTCCTTCACGACTGGCTAATAATGAATGCGTGGTTAAAATTTCTTCATCGGTAACTTCATCAAACCAACCTTCTGATTCGTCTACAGCAGCTTGCGCTAAATCCCAGCTTTGCGGGTTACCGATACGAATCGCTGTAGCGACCGTTTCCGGTGCTTCAACAGGTGCGCCTCTTAAAAACGGGGCCGCACCTGCAGCCTGATAACCCACCATAACCGGACGCGATGTGGTTAACGGGTTATCAAGGTAAGGACAATCGCCGTTGCACAGCGTACAGCTGGCGGTGTTCTTGCCACAGGCTTCACTGTAACCAATCCAGTAACCGGAAATATTGCCCGCATTGCCAACGGGTATGCAGTGATAATCGGGGGCTCTGCCCAAAGCTTCAACAATTTCGAAGGCAGCTGTTTTCTGCCCTTGAAGCCTGAACGGGTTAATTGAATTGACAATTTCAACCGGCGCTTGCTCGGCCACTTCTTTCACTAAACGCATGCCATCATCAAAGTTACCGCGAATTTGCAAAACAACAGCACCGTGTGCAATGGCCTGTGCCAACTTGCCCATCGGAATTTTCCCTTCGGGAATAAGAACAAAGGCCGTCATGCCTGCCCTGGCTGCATAGGCCGCCGCTGCCGCAGACGTGTTGCCAGTGGATGCACAAACAATTGCCTTAGCACCTTTTTCCGCAGCTTTACTCACAGCCATCGTCATACCACGATCTTTGAATGAGCCGGTTGGGTTTTGACCGTCGAACTTCACATACATTTCAACCGACTTGCCAATCAAACTTGGCAAATTAACCAGCTTAATGAGCGGTGTATCGCCTTCGGTTAAACTCACAATGGGTGTGGCGCTATCCACCGGTAAACGATCACGATAACGATCAATCAAACCTTTGTAATGAGTAGACTTTGGCATAGTAGTTCACTTAATTAATAGCTGTTAGACAGGTTATAAACGGGCAATACAAAACCGAAAATCGTTTAACCCAAATTTTCAACGCGTAGCATGACGACCTCGTCGATGACACTTTTTAGCGCGCTGATTCTTTCTATGGCGGTTTGAATCAACCCCTCTTTAACGCGCCGGGTTAATAGAATAACTGGCACACTTTGCTCAGCCACACCATTTGCATCCAATAACGCTTCTTTCTGGAGTATGGCTTCAATACTGATTTCCAACTCGCCAAAGATAGCCATTACATCGGCCATAACGCCGGGTTGGTCGAGTGCTTCCAAACGCAAATAGTACGCAGACTCAAACTCATGCGATGGTAATACTGGCTTATCAGACAGCTCTTTAAATTGAAAAGCCAAATGTGGCACGCGTTGGTTAGGATCGGCCGACATTGCCCGCACAACATCAACGATATCTGCAACCACGGCGGAACCTGTGGGTTCCGAACCCGCGCCTGGCCCATAGTACATCGTTGGCCCAACCGCGTCGCTTTGCACAAGCACCGCATTCATTACTCCATTCACATTAGCAATTAGTCGTTGTGATGGAATAAGCGTTGGATGCACACGAAGCTCTATACCATCGTCGCGAGATTTAGCCACACCTAAATGCTTTATGACATAGCCCAGCTCATTGGCATAGGCAACATCTTTACGACTAATTTTCGATATGCCTTCGGTAAACACCGCATCAAACTGCAGTGGGATACCAAATGCGATGGATGCCAATATAGTCAGCTTGTGCGCGGCATCGATCCCTTCAACGTCGAACTCAGGATCGGCTTCGGCATAACCCAAGGCTTGAGCTTCGGTTAAAACGTCTGAGAATTTGCGTCCTTTTGAGGCCATTTCACTCAATATGAAATTACCTGTGCCATTAATAATACCGGCAAGCCATTCAATACGATTTGCAGCAAGGCCTTCGCGGATCGCTTTAATGATCGGGATACCGCCAGCGACAGCCGGTTCGAACGCAACGATAACGCCACGTTTGCGGGCCGCTTCAAATATCACATTGCCGTGGATGGCAATAAGCGCTTTATTGGCAGTTATAACGTGTTTGCCGTTTTCGATGGCTTTCAGAATGAGTTCTAGCGCAGGCTGTTCTCCGCCCATCATTTCGCAGATAATGTCGATGCTTGGGTCATTGACCAACTCAGCTGGATCGCTGGTGGTGCTGATATCGAGGCTCGCAGCCAGGTTTTTACCCTGATTTCGAACACTGGCACGAGTTACGCGAATACCACGTCCTGCGCGCCTCGCGATTTCGACAGCATTGCGGTCGAGAATTTGAGCAACCCCCTGACCCACTGTGCCTAGGCCTAAAAGACCCACATTAACCGGTTTCAACTATATCTCCCTAGAAATGCCGAAATGCAGACTTTCGGCGAAGCAGCCGGTTATTATACGAGTCAGAGCATCGGCGTGCATGCCAGAATTCCTCGTATCACAACACTATTGCAGAATGAAGCCCTGAAAAATGAAAATGCAGCTTGAAACCAGCGTTATGAACCTGATCAGTCACTACGGCCCAGGCGTAATTCGCATTAATGATCAGGAATACACCTCCAATATACTGGTCACTGCCGACGGTGTAACCGAGAACTGGTTCAATGGATCCATCGACACATTGGCCGCTCAGCACTTTGCGCCGTTAGTCAGCCTACCTGCTGATAAAAAACCTGAAGTGGTGCTACTGGGCACCGGCTCAAATCACGTGTTCCCGTCGATGAAGTTATTAGCAGAGTTGCGAGCTCAAGGATTGGTTGTTGAGGTGATGAACACACGCGCGGCTTGCCGCACCTACAGTGTACTCATTGGTGAAGACCGCATTGTGGCGGCGGCTTTAATACAAATTGATCCATAAAAAAGGCCGCCAAATCGGCAGCCTTCTTATTAATAACACTATTTACGAACTATCAGCATTTACTAACTATCAGCTTACGCTGCACTAGCTCAGAACATAAAAGCTTATGCTCTTAACGCCACAACGGCGTTAGGCCATAAACAAGTTCTCGGCGGAGTAACCACTGCCCTCAAGAATACGGCGCAGTCTTTTTAACGCTTCCATCTGTATTTGTCTTACGCGTTCGCGCGTAACTCCCAATTCTTGACCAACTTCTTCCAGCGTTGATTTTTCATGACCATGCAGCCCGAAACGACGCACCAATACTTCACGTTGCTTACCTTCAAGCTTTTGAAGCCAATCATTAATGTTCGAATTTACCCGCTCATCCTGCAAAATCATTGATGGATCCAGGTTGTTTTCGTCTGGGATGATATCCAGTAAAGGCCGCTCGCCATCTTTACCAATAGCCACATCAACTGACGTTACGCGATCTCTCAAACCGAGTAAGCGTTTTACATCGGCGACCGGCCGCTCGACCGTTGCAGCGATATCTTCAGCGGTTGGCTCACGATCAAGCGATTGTTGGAGTCGACGTTCAGCCTTTATATACACGTTCATTTCTTTAACAACGTGTATTGGCAAACGAATAGTACGTGTTTGGTTCATCAGGCCGCGTTCGATCGTTTGACGAATCCACCAGGTTGCATAGGTGGAAAATCGGAAACCGCGTTCAGGATCGAATTTTTCGACAGAATGGATTAAACCCAGGTTGCCCTCTTCGATCAAATCCAACAGCGCTAAACCGCGATTCATATAACGACGAGCGATCTTTACAACCAGACGCAGATTACATTCGATCATTTTCTGACGCGATTTCACGCAACCAGATTGAGCCTTGCGGGTGTAGAACTTTTCTTCGTCAGCGGTGAGCAACTCTGAAAACTCAATTTCTTTCAGGTATAAACGTGTAGCGTCCATCTCTTTCCGACTGGCATCACGCAGCTTGCTTGCTTTGATCTGCTCTTCTTCTGGCTCTTCTTCAGCTTCAGCGTCGTCGACGATATCGGTATTGTCTGCCGCATCAATTTCGGCATCGGATGAGTCCCAACCCGATTTTTCATCAATTGCCATGCTTTAATTCTCCAAAAAACGACTGATTCCCGTGCAACCCGGGATTTTCTATAGTTTAAAGCAGGTTACGTAAACTTGCTCGTGTAAATTAGCGGTTTAACAGTTGTTAGACCAATTCTTAAATATATTCTGTAAGTCATCGTAAAGGCAAGAAATTTTTAGGATCAAGTGCATTTCCTTCACGCCTGACTTCAAACCTTAATACCGATTCCTTATTGGCATTCCAGCCCAAACTGGCAATGGCATCTCCAACCTGCACAATATCGTCCTCGGCGACGTACAAATTATCGGTGTGCGAATAGGTAGTCATCAGATTATCCGCGTGCCGCACGATAATCAGATTGCCACCGCCGCTTAAATCACGGCCCGAGTACACCACCGTACCGGAGGCTGCTGCTCGCACATCCTGGCCAGGCACGCCAGCAATGTCCAAACCCTGCCCGCCAACCTCATTCGGCGCAAAGTCGCGCGCAACTTCACCTTCGGTGGGCCAAGACCAGGCGCCGATCATTTGATCAAGACCCGCCTGAAGCGTGTTGTCGTTTTGCGCAACGGGCTCGAAGTCGAGGGTGTCTTCAATAATTTCTTCGCGCAAATCGCCGGTTTGCTCAACCACAACCACATTTTGATCGGACCAACCGGCCCCAGACTGAGGCCCCATCTCCTGATCAAGAGGGTCGTTCAATACGATTTCTTCAGTAATTGGGTCTGACGAAATGCTAGGACTACCCGGCACCGGTGTTAACACCACTTCAGTTTGCTGAGGGGACCGAACCGTTGGCACAGGTGCATACTGCTCACGTGAGCGAACGGCAGGCGCAAGCTGCGTTCCCGGTCGAACATTAATCCGCAAACCAGCTTTAATGTTGCTTTCAAGACCAGGATTAAGCGCGATGAGTTCGGCAGGTTCCAACTGATAGCGAAAGGCGATCGATGCTACGGTTTCGCCGGCTTGAACAACATACATGTTCGAATGCAGTTGCATTGTTTGAAGTCGACTCTCGACTTCGGGCACAGTTGAACATCCAGCAACAAATACGGAAAGTCCAGCAATGCACCAAAATATAAGCTTTTGTTTCATGAATACGTCGTGTCTCTATTTGCCAAGTCCGCAAACAGGGTTGTCCCAAACAACCTCGCCACTTCGTATTGTTGTTGATGCCAGTTAAAATTCTGGCTTATTTTTACCTTGCATACCGAACGCTTTCAGCGTTGAGCTTAGGCTACGTCATGCAAGGGAACGAAGCGCGAAATTAGAGTGTAGTCAGGTTTTCACGACTTACCAGAAAGAAATGGAACAAATTTCACATCGTTCAGTTCACGTTGTTCAAATCCTGTTCTGGTGCGAGTGATCACCATCAATGTTTGCTGCGATCTTTGGTTGCCAACCGGTACAATCATTCGCCCGCCGATGTCGAGCTGCTCAAGCAAAGCCTCAGGTACTGTTGCAGGTGCTGCGGTCACTATGATCGCTTTATAAGGTCCGTTAGCGCCCCACCCCCAACTGCCATCACTGTGCCTTGAATGCACATTACGGTATTGCAGTGCGCGGAATCGGGTGCGCGATTTTTCATAAAGGTTTCGAATGCGCTCAACCGTAAATACGACGTCAACCAATTGCGACAATATTGCGGCTTGATAACCGGACCCGGTACCCACTTCCAACACCTTACTGACAGGCCCCTCTTCCAACAAAACTTCGGTCATGCGAGCAACAACGTAAGGTTGAGAAATGGTTTGACCATCGCCGATTGGCAAAGCGGAATCTTCATAAGCGCGTGTTGCCATGGCTTCATCAACAAAGAGATGCCGTGGCACGCTTGCCATGGTTTCCAGCACGCGCTCATTTTCTATACCTCTATCGCGCAGCCGATCCATCATCCGGTTGCGCGTTCTTTGCGAGGTCATACCGATACCGGCAATTTGTACTGGACTGAGAATCAAGATATTTGCTCCAGCCAATCTGCGACAGCTTGCATTGACTCCGTATGCGTAAGATCAACCGTTAGCGGTGTTATGGATACACAATTATTTTGCACGGCATGGAAATCGGTGCCTTCACTGTTATCGTTGATGTCACCAGCAGCACCTAACCAGAACAGCGTTTCCCCCCGTGGCGACGGCTGTTTGATAACACCCGCTGAAGGGTGCCTAGAACCGGATCGGGTTAATTTGTAGCCTTTAAGTTGATCCTCAGGTACATCGGGGACGTTGACATTCAAGATGGTATCGCTCGGCAATGCATGGGCAGATAAATGCGTAACCAGTTTTGCGGCCACTTTGGCAGCTGTGTCAAAGTGCTGCGGCTGATGCGTTGCCATAGACATGGCGATCGCCGGATGGCCTAAGTGGCGCCCTTCCATTGCAGCAGCAACCGTTCCTGAATACAACACATCATCTCCCATGTTGGGCCCGTCGTTAATACCGCTGATCACAAAATCTGCTGTTTCATCCAACAAACCGCTTAATGCAATCAGCACGCAGTCAGCTGGTGTGCCTTGAACTGAAAAAATAGCGGCTTCATGTTCTTGCACTAAAACAGGGTGAGACAACGTAATGGAGTTGCTGGCACCGCTGCGATTACGGTCAGGCGCAACGATAGTGGCCTCACCTAACTCACTCATGGTTCTTTGCAAAGCGCGGATGCCTGGCGACAAATATCCGTCATCATTAGAGATCAAAATGCGCATAAACCCGTTGCTGAACCATAAATTGTGATTATTAAGAGTAAATTTAGTCCGCGCTGGTAGTTACGCAAGCTTCAATTGCTATCCATTTACGAATTGGCGCTATTGAAACGTCAAAAGACCGTCAAAAAACGCATTGAAATTTCTCAGCACCTCAAAAACTAACCTCTACTGCGTAGCAGAAAAAACGTGATTCAAGCTACAGAAAACCGCCAATTGGCCGCTTTTTGTGAAGACAGCGTGGTTTTTGGCAACAGAGCCACCGGTAAAAAACGCAAAGAATTGGCTCTTGGTATGGGTAAGTGTTCGAACAATAAAAAGCAGCTTAATCGCAGTGTCGTAGAAGCCCTGGAACCCAGGCTCCTCTACTCTGCCGATGTGCTCAATGCAGTAGGCGGTGCATTGTTACCAAACAATGACGAGCAGCAAACTCATGCCGAACTTATGGCTGATCTCGATCTTTTTCCTGACCAACAAATCAGCAAACGCGTGGAAGTTGTATTTGTTGATAGCCATGTTCCCGACTATGCAGAAATTATCAACGACCTGTCTGCCAACAACAACACGATCGACGTGTACGTTATCGATGCTGACAGCAATGGTGTTGAGCAAATCGAACAGTATTTACAAAACCATTCATCCGTTGATGCCATTCATTTAATTGCACACGAACAGCTGCAGGGCGTGCGTTTGGGTAACCTCAGTTTAAACACCGACAACATCGATCAATTTAGCGCCCATTTATCTGCATGGGGTGAATCTCTTTCAGGTTCTGCTGATATCCTATTATACGGTTGCAACCTGGCAGCAAGCGAAGACGGCCAGCAGTTTATTGAAAAGCTTGCGCACATAACTGGCGCCGACGTAGCAGCAAGTACCGACAATACCGGCTCAGCCGAGTTAGGTGCTAACTGGACGCTCGAGCATCGCGTTGGCAACATAGAGACTAAAACACCGATTTCAGAAAGCGTTGCTGCGAACTGGCAACATATTCTGGCAACAGTTACCGTCACAACCACCGACGACAAATTAAACTCTTCATACGATTACACTAATGTATCGACGCTTATCGCATCCGCTAACGCTGATCTGGCCGACGGGAAAATCTCATTACGAGAAGCCATTATGGCCGCAAACGGTGAAGCCGATTTAGATATCATTACCTTACCTACCGGGCAGTACGACCTTACTCTAAGCGATACCAAAGAAGACAATAACGAATCAGGTGACCTGGACATCACCGAGAATCTGACCATCGACGGCGCTGATGTTAGCAACACGATCATTAACAGTAACGTTGACTCATCAGGAACCAATGATGTTGCACGGGTTATGCAAACGTTTGATGCGGAAGTCACTCTAAACAACCTTACCATCCGTGGCGGCGAGGAAGATGACATAGGCGGTGGTGGTATTCACACCAAGAATGGAACGCTTGAACTTAACACTGTACTTGTTACTGACAATAAAACAAGCAATGACAAACACGGTGGCGGCCTATATCTCGACGACACGAATACAACGATTAACGATTCCACTATTAGCTTTAACGAAAGCGCCGAGCACGGTGGCGGAATCTATACAAGCAATGCGGTAACGTTGACGATCGATGGCTCTGTTATCAACAATAATACGTCCGATAAAAAAGGTGGTGGGGTTTACGCAGCTCATGAGCTATCGGCAACTCAAAGCTCGTTTCTATTCAACACCTCCACTAACGAATCGGGCGGTGGTATTTTCTCAAGACACAACGCAAGCTCAACCTTCTTCGCCGACGTTCGTATTGAAAACAACAAGGCCGTCAATGGCAACGGTGGAGGGGCTTATATTGAAGGTAGATTGGAAATTTTAAAATCGAATTTCAGTGAAAACAGCGCTTATAGAGGTGGTGGCCTTTACCACGATAATACAGACGAAGCCTTCGCAATAAACACCTCCACTTTCTATAAAAATGCTGCCATAGAAGATGGTGGAGGCATAGCTCTAGATGGTGAAAACGCAACGATAACCAACTCTACACTTGCGAGCAATACGGCCGGTGATACAGGTTCAGCCATAGACTCAGATAATGGTACAAAAGCATTTTTAGAAAACACGATTGTTAGTGATAACGTTTCTTCAAATTCATCTGGTTTGGCAAACGGTTTTCGCCAGCTCGATATTGCAACTGTGTCAAAAGGGTTTAATTTAATCAGCGGTGCGGTAGAGGTATTAAACTACGAACTAGGTGATATAAACGCCGCCCACGGCAGCACCAATGTCACTATAAATTTGGCTACAGAGCTGAGCACAGCCAACGGCAGTCACTCTCGGCATTTAGCCATTACGGCCGGTAGCGATGCGATCGATGCAGGTGCTGGCCTAGCAACCGTAGACGGCACAGGCCTGTTAAGTAACGAGTTTGTAGACATCGGTGCCTGGGAATATCGATCAACTCAGGATGTCACCAAAATTTACTGGATTGATGAAACCGAAAAGGCTGTATTCAGAGGCAATCAAGATGGTAGCGGCAGTCAGAAAATAAGAAATTTTCCGGATGGTTTAGGCACCACGAGCATTACAGATATCGCCTACGATCCCATCACACAAAACGTTTTCTACGCCTGGGAACGCGACTATCTAGGGTTTAGTTATTCAATAGCAGCCTCAGACAAAGATGGTCGAAACTACGACTCCAACCCGCTTGGTCTGAGCGCCACTAATACTGGCGTTAAGATAGAAGCGATCGCCATCAGCCAAAACTATCTTTACCTAACAACGGAAAGTTTAGAAGCAGGAAATGATGACACGTATTTTACACGCTACGAGATCGTAACAGAGCCCGATGGCACCATTGAGTTTGACTCTTTTGCTACGCCCATGGTAACTGACACATTAACCAGTGAAGAAGACATCGAAACTATGGACGCATCATTGACCTTCGGTGTGACCAGTGCAGAGGCATCAAACGAATTTATTATTTGGGGAGATAAAGGCGCAGATCCAATACCAGACTATGCTTCAACCATTGTGGGAACAAATACTGTCTCACCCACATTCAATGTTAACAATGCTTCTCAACCATCCAACGATCCTCAAGGGGTGTCGCTGGATAACAATAATTACATACTGTACGGTGTGCAAGATTTCTCTATATTTAGCATGCCACTGGACAGAAGCGATCCAGCAAACCTGGTTTGGGATTTAGCGGCAGCAAACAATGTGACGTATGCGGATGGTTTCACCGACGTTCACTATGACAGCAACAACGATACAATTTGGTATACCACGCCAAACGGGAAAATTGGCTATGTACTGCCAAGCCTCGATTCTCAAACAACGGTTTTCGACGCTGGAGTATCTCTACCGAGCGCTCTATCCCTCGCATCGATTAC
>CALDTX010000023.1 GCA_937923565.1 uncultured Granulosicoccaceae bacterium
CCCAAGTGCAAAAACCTGAACCTACCCGACTTGTCGAACACCCATAGAGCGCACGCAAACACCACAACCAAAACCGAGCACCGGTTTTGCTCACATCGAAAATATTGCTCAATTTTTATGGGGTGAGTTGCTGCTTAACAGCAAATGGTGAAACAAGTGGTCTTTAAAAATTGCTTCGAACAAACGCTAGGGGATGCCAGCTTTTTGGCTCCGAACTTGCTCTAGCTACAAATGTTGCAGCAGTGTAAACAAAGTTCTTGGCCAGATCCAACATTCCTGCTGCGTCGGTCGATAACCCAACAAAGACCGACGCAAACAGTTAATAAAGCCCACTATTTATTAGAAATAAGCGCTTAATCAGTTGCTGCTTAACGTTTCTACAACCATGTTTCTTCAACGCAACCAGTTAATGACTGTCTCTGGGTACAGGCGCACCACTTCCGCCCTGCAGAAAATCCAGATCCGCACCCTTGTCAGCTTGCATCACGGTTTGTTGATACATCTGCACATAGCCACGCGTAGACTGAGGGTGCACAGGCTTCCAGTTTTTACGCCGCTCAGCCAACACTGCTTCGCTCACATGCAGCACCAGTGAACGCGCCGCTACATCAAGTGAAATTTCATCGCCGGTTTGCACTAACGCTAATGGCCCGCCAATGGCTGCCTCTGGTGCGGCGTGTAAGACAACCGTGCCGTAAGCGGTGCCACTCATGCGCGCATCAGAAATACGCACCATGTCAGTGACACCTTGCTTTAAGATTTTTGCAGGCAAGGCCATATTGCCCACTTCAGCCATACCGGGGTAACCCTTTGGACCACAGTTTTTTAACACCATGATGCAGCTGGCATCGATCTCTAAGTCGTCTGAATCTACGCGCTCTTTGTAGTCTTCAATATCTTCAAACACCACCGCACGACCGGTATGTTGCATAAGTTCTGGGCTGGCGGCTGATGGTTTAATGATCGCGCCATCGGGTGCAAGGTTACCGCGCAACACAACAATGCCACCTTCTTGTTTAAACGGCGCATCCATGTCGTAGATCACTTCAGGGTCGTGACCATCCGCGTTCTTCACGTTATCCCACATGGTTTCACCATTAACTGTGAGCGCGTCTTTATGCAGTAAACCTGATTCACCGAGCTTTTTAAGCACAACCGGTAAACCACCGGCGTAGTAAAAATCTTCCATCAGGTAATCGCCCGATGGCATCAGGTTTACTAAGCACGGTACATCTCGACCCATTTGATCCCAGTCGTCTAACGAGTGATCAACGCCTAAGCGTCCGGCAATCGCCAGTAAATGAATAACCGCATTGGTAGAACCACCAATGGCACCGTTTGCTCTTATGGCATTTTCAAACGCATCTTTGGTGAGTATTTTTGACGGGATTAAATCTTCTTTAACCATATCAACAATGCGTCGGCCGGCCATATGCGCCAACACTTGTCGACGAGAATCTGCAGCAGGAATCGCAGCGTTACCCGGCATACCCATACCTAAGGCTTCAACCATACAAGCCATCGTAGAAGCGGTACCCATGGTCATGCAGTGCCCAACGGATCGGGACATACACGCTTCAGTTTCCATAAACTCTTCTTTGGTTAGCTCACCGGCTTTAACCATGGCATCGAACTTCCACACATGTGTGCCTGAACCCACACGCTCATTGCGAAAGCGACCATTTAACATGGGCCCACCAGACACCACTAACGTTGGCAGATCACAACTGGCTGCACCCATCATTAACGAGGGCGTGGTTTTATCGCAACCCACCAACAGTACAACACCATCAATAGGATTCGCACGAATAGATTCTTCAACATCCATACTGGCAAGGTTACGAAACAACATTGCCGTTGGACGCATTAAGGTTTCGCCTAACGACGTTACCGGAAACTCAACCGGGAAACCGCCCATCTCATACACACCGCGTTTTACTTTTTCAGCGATACCACGAAGGTGTGCATTACACGGCGTAAGCTCCGACCACGTATTACAAATTCCGATCACAGGACGACCATCAAACAAATGCGATGGCAAGCCTTGGTTCTTCATCCAACTGCGGTGCGCAAAGCCGTCTTTATCTTGCCGACCAAACCATTCGGTACTGCGTAGTTTTTTTTCTTTAGCCATTGCTCGATGCTCAGTTACTGATTTATTGAAACGACTTTTTGCGAAATCTCACCTAGGTCTTGAATGCCTACCGTCATCACTTCACCTTCTTTTAGATAACGCGGCGGTTTAAAACCTAAACCCACACCCGGCGGTGTGCCGGTTGGAATAAGATCCCCTGCACGCAGTGTCATGTGTTGACTTAAATAACTGACAATGGCGGCTACTGAAAAAATCATGGTTGAGGTGTTACCCGACTGCACACGTTCACCGTCGATGTCTAACCATAACGATAAATTTTGAACGTCTTTAATTTCATCGCGTGTGGTTAGTACAGGGCCAATTGGGCAAAACGTATCGTGACTTTTACCCTTCACCCACTGCCCGGTGTTATCTAATTGAAACGCACGCTCAGAGATATCATTCACCACCATGTAGCCTGCGACATGATCCATCGCTTCAGCTTCACTGACATAGCGCGTGGTTTTACCAATCACAATACCCAACTCCACTTCCCAGTCGAGCTTGGTGCTGCCTTTGGGTATTTGCACATCATCGTTCGGGCCGCAAATGGAGGTGTCGGCTTTCATAAACACCACAGGTTCAGAGGGAATGGCCATGCCCGACTCTTCTGCATGATCAGAGTAGTTGAGTCCAATGCACACAATTTTTCGTATATCAGCTATGGGTGCGCCCAAGCGTGGGTTGTTACTGATGGCAGGCAGCGAACTTAAATCAAGGGAACCGAGTCGGTCCAATGTAGTCTGATTTAGAGCGTTATAATTGATGTCATCGATGTGAGCCGATAAATCGCGAATAATACCGTTGGCATCGAGTGCCGCTGGTTTTTCATCACCGACAGTGCCATAGCGCAATAACTTCATTAAAACCTACCCTTAGCTCTTAGAAAATGGAAAACAGCCAGAATACAGAACCCCTTGTTAAGCTACAAGCTCGGCTGTGCAAAGTGGCAACGACGCGATGAGATTTTTTAAGCCCTTTTGGCGGCTAAGCTTGGTGGTTTTTCTACTGATATACCTGATACCGGTTGGCATTGTGGTGGGCGCCAGACAACTTGCGCAAAGCCCCGACAGCTGGTGGGATATGCGCCGCGACAGCAGTCAACAAGCCCCCGATCCCAGCACCCGCGATGCCATTGTGCAAGTGTATGCCGCCAGAGCCGCCCGATGGCGTGGCTCCTTTGGTGTGCATACCTGGATTGCCACTAAAAGATCCGATGAAAACTATTACACCCGTATTGAAGTCATTGGCTACGGCACCAGCTACGGGCGCAACGCAGTGCGCATTCGAGGTGGCGTTCCCGATGGCTACTGGTTTAACAACAAGCCCGACCTGCTGCGCGAAGTGCGCGGTGGCGCGTCGGTGGATGCGATGATCGACAGCATTTATGCAGCGGCCGACAACTACCCCTACAGCCATACTTATAAAGTGTGGCCCGGCCCGAACAGCAACACGTTTATGGCCTATCTGGGCCGCGCTGTGCCCGAATTAAAGCTCGAATTGCCTTCGAACGCCATAGGCAAAGACTATCTGCCCACACCCAGTGTGCTGGCGGCAACACCAAGTGGGCAAGGCGTGCAGCTCAACTTTTCGGGTTATGGCGGCTTGTTGCTGGGCTGGGAAGCGGGGGTCGAACTGAACATATTGGGCCTCACGGCGGGTATCGATTTCAACCGGCCAGCCATCAAGTTGCCTGCCGTTGGTCGGCTTGGGTTTTCTGATTTCAAACAAATTCCGATGTAATAAACGGTGGCCCCAGCGAACCAAACGCCCTAGAAAACGACCTACTTGTCATTTTTTGACGTCGCGTCTAAACTAGGCGCATGAACACTCTTTCACGCAAGCAACGAGAAATCGCTGATCGCCACGCCATGCTCCTGGACATTGGCCGATCTCTGCTGGTCGAAGAAGGCTTTCACAACGTCAGCATGGAACGCATTGCCGAGCTGGCCGAATACTCCAAAGGCACCGTTTACCAGCACTTCAGTTGTAAAGAAGAAATTCTGGTGCAACTGTGCAACGACTCCATGACGCAACTACTGAGCATTTTTGAACATGCTCGCGCCTACCCCGGCACGCATCGCGATCGTATGTTGGCCTTAATCTATGCGCATTTTTTGTGGTCGGAGCTAAACCCGGTTGGCATGAGCATGTTGCAACACATGAGCATGCACGGCGTTAAAGAAAAAGTGTCGGAGCTGAGCATGGAGCGTCACACTAGTCTTGAAAAACAAATTTTCGGCTGCGTTGTCGATATCGTGGAATCCGCTATTCACGATGGCCAACTAGTACAACCCGAACAGCAATCTGTTCCCAACATCGTGTTTGGGCTTTGGTCGATGTGTTTTGGCGGTCAAATACTCACAACCACCCACCATGTCGACTTACAAATGCTGGGTATCAACAATCCGCAGTTGGCACTTATGCGTATGGGTTCAGTAACGATGGATGGGTTAAATTGGATGCCGTTACACAATCAAACATCGTTTATCGAATTACAAACAAAGTATCAGGAATACTTTAATTCTGAAGCAGGCCAATTGGCAGCGAACAGAACAGCCACTAGCCATTAAACCAACAAACATTTTTCAGGTTTTAACAGAAGTATTAATGGCTGGTTTTTATAACGTAAAGAGCAAACAGTAATATGATTGAAAGATATGCACAGTGGCTAATTAAAAACCGCTGGCTAGCAATCATCCTCAGTGTAGTGATGGTTTTAATTCTAGCATCCGGTGCCCGCTTTCTCGCTATCACCAACGATTATCGCGTGTTCTTCGGGCCTGATAACCCGCAATTGCTGGCTTTCGAAGAAGTTCAACGCACCTACACCAAAGCCGACAACATACTGATTATGTTGGAGCCACAAAGTGGCAACGTGTTTGAAGAACAAACCATGAAAGCCGTGCTTGACCTGACCGATCGCGCCTGGCAAGTGCCTTACTCTGTTCGTGTTGACTCTGTTAGCAACTATCAACACATGAAAGCCATCGAGGACGATTTAGAAGTCGCCGATTTGTTCGAAGAATATGAAGGTTTAAGCGAACAAACCTTAAGCTCAATAAAAGCTGCAGCGTTAAGCCAACCACAAATTGTTCGTAAAATAATTTCGCCAAGCGGTGATGTTACAGGCGTGAACATCACCATCGAAGTACCCGAGCCCTTATCCGAAGCAGACATGCTTTTGCCAAAAGCTGAACGCATGGCCAAAGACCCAGCGGTGGCATTGGCTGAAGCTATGAACTACGCCAGAAATATGGTTGACGAAATGCGCAGCGCTTACCCGTCTATCGAGTTTCGTACCACCGGCATCATGGCGATGAACCATGCGTTTCCCGAATCCATTGAAGCCGATGCGATGAGCATCATTCCATTAGCCTTCCTCGTGATACTGGTTGGTGTGATGTTACTGCTGGGAAGCCCAATGGCAACCTTTGGCACCATCATCGTCGTGTTTATGTCGATACTGGCCGCCATGGGCGCGGCTGGATGGGTCGGTATCGATATTTCGCCACCGGCAGCCTCGGCACCAACGGTAATCATGACGCTGGCGGTTGCCGACTGCATTCATTTGTTGGTGACCATTCTTCAAAATATGCGCAACGGCGACAGCAAATTTGCCGCAATTGCAGAAAGTTTACGAATTAACTTTTCGCCCATTTTTCTCACATCGCTAACCACAGCCATTGGCTTTTTAAGCATGAACTTTAGCGACTCACCGCCGTTCCACGATCTTGGCAATATCACAGCCATGGGCGTTATGGCGGCATTTTTCTTATCGATCTTTTTCTTGCCCGCTCTGATGGCGGTGCTACCGATCAAAGTTAAAACCGGCGAGAGCACAAAGGGCCGCTTGATGAATCGCTTTTCAGATTTCGTGATTGCAAAACAGAAGCCATTGCTTTGGTGCTCGCTTGTTGTCATGCTCGCACTTGCAGCACTGGCACCCAGAAACGAACTCAATGATATTTTTGTCAACTATTTCGACGAAACAGTTCCGTTCCGGGCAGATACAGACCATATAGCAGAAAAACTAACCGGCCTGTATATCGTCGAGTACTCATTGAACTCGGGTGTTGAAGGTGGCGTAAGCGATCCAAGCTTTTTGGCAAGCGTTGAAAAACTGGAACGCTATTTACAGTCCATAGATTCGGTTCAACACGTTAGCGCGATAACAGAAACGATGCGCAGGCTGAACCGAAGCATGCACGGTGACGACGACGCCTATAAAGTGCTACCCGAATCGCGAGAATTATCGGCGCAATATCTATTGCTTTACGAAATGTCATTACCGTACGGCTTGGATCTTAATAACCAAATAAATTTTGATAAATCAAAAACCAGAATAATTGTAACGACAGACACGATGTCTACTCAGCAAGTATTAGCTTTCGACAAGAACGTACAAGAATGGATGCAAGAGAACACGCCCGATATTGTTACGCCGAGTACCGGTACGACGGTGATGTTTACGAATATCAGTATTAGAAACATTAAAAGCATGTTACTGGGTACCTCCATTGCGCTTATTTTAATTTCGCTGGTATTACTGGTTTCATTACGTTCGGTAAAATTTGGTTTAATCAGCCTCATTCCCAATATCGCCCCGGCTGTAATGGGTTTCGGTATCTGGTCTATTCTGGTCGGTGAAGTGAGTTTGGCTGTGTCGGTGGTGGTCGCCATGACACTGGGCATTGTGGTCGACGACACCATCCACTACTTGTCGAAATACTTACGCGCCCGACGCGAGCGTGGCATGTCGGCTGAGGAAGCGGTTCGCTACGCATTTAATACGGTTGGGGTTGCGCTGGTTGTAACAACGGTGGTACTAGCTTGCGGTTTTATGGTTATCGCTCAATCAAATTTTTTACTGAACAGTCAAATGGGCTTGTTAACAGCAATAACCATCGTCATTGCATTGCTTGTCGATTTCCTATTCTTGCCACCCTTCTTAATGGCCGTCGATAAAGATAAAAACGAGCAAAAAACGGATGGAACACTTCAGCAACTCAAGCCATCTTTAACAACGAGTTAATTTAAATTTACAGGAGTTTATTACTTTGAATATGTCGAACGTTATCTGCACTGCTCTGGTTGGCGGACTGCTAGCAGCTCCAGGCATTACGCTGGCAGAAACAGCAGAAGAAAAAGGATTCAGCATTGCGCAACAAGTTGATGCGCAAAATACCGGCTTCATCGATTCAAAATCGGTGATGAACATGACACTCATCAATCGCACCGGTAAAAAAAGCGTACGCGCAATTAGAGCACTTACCTTGGAAGTTGACGGCGATGGCGATAAAAGTTTGTCTATCTTTGATGAACCAGCCGATGTTAA
>CALDTX010000024.1 GCA_937923565.1 uncultured Granulosicoccaceae bacterium
AAGAATCCGGCGCTATAGGCAACACAGAGTTTGAATACCAATGGATAGTCGACCCTCTCGACGGCACCACCAACTTTATTCATGGTTACCCTTACTTCAGCGTCTCAATTGCACTGCTACATAAAGGCAAGATAGAGCAAGCCATCATTTACAACCCGGTTAGCCAAGAACTCTTTACAGCCTCTAAGGGCGAAGGTGCTTGGTTAGACAGCAAACGCTTGCGGGTGAGCAAAACCGGACGACTCGAAAACGCTCTGCTGGGCACCGGGTTTCCATACCGAACCGGCCAAGACCTCGATCGCTATCAACGCTCGCTGAAAACTTTCACAGAACTTTCTGGTGGTATACGTCGTGCTGGTTCAGCCGCGCTTGATATGGCCTTTGTAGCCGCAGGCAGACTCGATGGCGTTTGGCTTACGGGTATGCAACCATGGGACGTTGCAGCAGGCGGGCTAATAATTCGCGAAGCTGGCGGTTTGTTGAACGACTTCAATGGTGGTGATAACTGGCTACACGGTGGCGAGCTAGTAGCTGCAACACCGCGTGTGCACCATCAAATGATGCAAACGATGAAGCAGCTAAAAAGCGAAGAAGCTTAAACCGATAAACCCTGCAGAGGCGCAAGCCCCCTAAGGGATGTGATCCAGGTCAGCCCCTTCTTTTTCAACCGGCATTAAGTCTTCTTTAGTTATTCCGAGCGCCAGCACCGCCGTGCTGGCTACAAAGATAGAACTGTAGGTACCCACAATAACACCCACGATTAGCGCAAGTGCAAAGCCATTGATAATTTTGCCACCGAATAAAAAGAGCGCCGATAGCACCAATAAAGTTGTAAAAGAGGTAATGACCGTACGCGATAGCGTTTGATTGACCGATGCATTCATCACTTCTGCCGGCGAGCCGCGACGCATACTTCTGAAGTTTTCTCGAATACGATCAAATACAACGATGGTGTCGTTTAACGAGTAACCAATAACCGCCAGTATTGCCGCCAGTATGGTGAGATCGAACTCTATCTGAAACAGCGCGAATATCCCGACAGTAATAACAACATCGTGCACCAAAGCTAATACAGAGCCCACGGAAAATTTCTTTTCGAATCGGAACCATATATAAACAACAATGAAAAACAAAGCTGTGAGTACGGCCAAACCACCCTTCTCGCGAAGCTCTTCACCCACTTGAGGCCCGACGAATTCAACACGACGTAAATCGATCTTGCTTTCTGAAGAACTTGCCAGTGCAGCAAGCACAGAGTCGCTGAGCTTTGCATCGTTGCTGCCATCTTCCGGCGGCGCCATTCGAATGAGCACATCGGTACTGGTACCGAAGTTTTGTACGATGGCGTCTGGCAGTTGTGCATCAGTAAGGCTACTACGCACAACATCGAGATCAGGGGCAGTTTCATAGCCAACTTCAATAGTGTAACCACCAGTGAAGTCGACACCTAAATTTAAGCCTCTGATGACTATTGCTAACAACGCAATGACAATCAAAACGGATGAGAGTATCAATGCAAGCTTACGCTTGCCCATAAAGTCGAATTTTGAATCGCTAATGAGGTTTCGCATAACTGGCTCTATTCGATGCTTTCTAAATGGACAAGGCAGCGGAACGTTTGCCGCCATAAATCGCGTTAATCAGCACGCGGGAGCCAAAAATGGCTGTAAACATTGACGTTAAAATACCGATGCACAATGTAATGGCAAAGCCTTTGATTGCGCCAGTACCCATACTAAACAGCACAACTGCTGCAATTAACGTGGTGACATTAGCATCAGCGATAGTGATAAATGCTTTTTCATAACCGGAAGCAATTGCTGTTTGCACACTGGCACCGCTTCTGATTTCTTCGCGTATCCGCTCAAAGATGAGTACATTCGCATCAACTGCCATCCCTGTTGTCAAAACTATTCCGGCTATGCCAGGCAAGGTTAGTGTTGCCTGCAACATGGATAACACAGCAATGATTAACACGACATTTACAACTAACGCAAAACCTGCAACCAATCCAAATACACGGTAATACCAAGCCATAAAAACCAACACCAACGCCAAACCCACCAAAGCTGACAGGAACCCCTGGCGTATGTTTTCTTTACCCAGACTCGGGCCAATGGTTCTTTCTTCGACGATATAAACGGGGGCTTTTAATGCACCGGCTCGCAATAACAAAGACAGCGTGTTGGCTTCGGTCATGTCAAGACCAGTGGTTTGAAAGCGGTGGCTGAGCACATCGCGAATGGTGGCGAAGTTAATAACACTTTCGGTTTTGGTGACAATGCGCTGCTCAACACCGTCGACCATGCGTCGATCAACTCGGCTTTCGGAATAAACCACGGCCATCGGGTTGCCTACGTTTTCAGCCGTAACCGCTTGCATACGCTTGGCACCAGCACCATCTAGGTTAACGAATACTGCCGGCGAGCCAGATTGTTGATCAATACCTGAAGATGCATCCTTAATTTGATCACCGGTTACGATGATGTCGCGGTTTAACAAAATGTGGGAACCATCGTCACGCATTTTGTACAAGCGTGCACCGGCGGGTACATTGCCATTTTCTGCATCTGCCCAGTCGGCGTAGCTGCCATAAACCAGACGATATTCGAGCGTTGCTGTAGCACCTAAGATATCTTTAGCTTGGGCTGTGTCTTGAACACCCGGCAACTGCACAACAATTCGTTCGAGCCCTTGCTGCTGGATAACTGGCTCCGACACGCCGAGCTCGTTCACTCGATTACGCAACGTCACAATGTTTTGATCTAGCGCGCTTTTACGCTCAACATCGGCGGCAGCTTCCGTTAGGTTTGCCTCGATAAAAGCATACTCGCCGTCCTCTCTGGTTCGAAAAACGAGATCACCACCGGTTTCCTGAAACTTCTCGAGCATTTGGTCGCGTTGTTCCACTTTTCGGAACCGCGCCGATAGAGAACCATCTTTAACCTGAATGGCCGTGCCTCGAATACCGGCGCTGCGCGTTTCACGCCGCCAATCTGTCAGGAAACGCTCTTCAGCGTTGGCCAACGCAGCATCCATATCCACTTCCATCAGAAAGTGTACACCACCGCGTAAGTCCAGGCCCAAGAACATCGGTTGGGAGATGCGACGAAGCCAATCGGGACTGGCATCAACAAGATTCAAAGCCACCGTAGTGACGTCTTTATCGATCACTTTGGCGACCAGATCGCGGGCTTTGAGCTGATCGTCTTCGTTGGTAAACAGCGCTAAAAACTTATTCGGCTCTTCTCGAAACTCAACATTCTCAAAACCGGCATCAACGATGGCGGCCTTAACGGTTTGGACAACATCGGCCGACATATCGCGGTTGCGTCCGGACACCTGTACTGCTGGATCGCTACCAAATATATTGGGTAGCGCAATCAGAGCGCCTGAGAGAACCACTGCCGCAAGCAGCAGAATTTTCCACAATGGGTTTACATTTGTCATGATTGCACAGGGCTAAGTGACCATCAAACTCAACAATTTGAGCCGATCAAAAAAGAAAGTTATGGCAAATTACTCGTCTTTCAACGTGCCATTGGGCAAAAGTGCAGCAACCGCTGATTTTTGCACGCGAACCTCAACGTTATCGGCAATTCGCAACGACATATAAGCATCGCCAACTTTGGTAATGGTGCCACCCAGCCCGCCATTAGTCACAACTTCGTCGCCTTTCTTTAACGCACCAACCATTGCCGTATGTTCTTTCATGCGTTTTTGCTGTGGCCGGATCATTAAAAAATAGAACACGACAAGCATTAAAACTAAAGGCAGGATGCCTAACAAGCCACCACCGGGTGCGCTGCCACTTTGCGCATATGCGTTACTGATAAAAAAATCCATCGACCAAACTCTCTAGATAACGGTAATTAACACGCAATTATGCCACAGAGTCATCTGTTCTCGGCATTTCTACGTGCATGAAATTGTGCAACAAATTTATCCAGGGTTTGCGATTGGATTGCGTTGCGCAGGCCCTGCATCAGCAATTGGTAATAACGCAGATTATGGATCGTGTTGAGTCTGGAACCCAAAATCTCTCCACATTTGGATAAATGGTAAAGATAGGCTCTTGTGTAGTTTTTGCAGGTATAGCAATCGCAATCGGCATCGATTGGTGCTAAGTCGTTACGAAACCGGGCATTTCGAAGTCGTAGATCGCCATGGGAGGTAAACAGGTGATCGTTGCGCGCGTTGCGTGTTGGCAGCACACAATCAAACATATCAATCCCCTGCTGCACAGCGGCCACGATGTCCTCAGGCTTGCCCACACCCATCAAATACCGGGGTGCATCGTTGGGCAGAAACGGCAACGTACTTTGCAGCACATTTTCTCGCAAGGACGCCTCTTCGCCTACGGCTAAGCCACCAACCGCATAGCCTGGGAAGCCTATATCGACCAACGCCTTGCACGATTCTTCGCGTAAGTCGGCATACATACCCCCTTGCACAATACCAAACAAGGCATTCGGGTTCTGCATATCGTTATGGGCGCTCATACAGCGTTTCGCCCAACGCATCGAAAGCCGCATGGAATCTGCCGCTTCTTGCTCCGTCGCTGGGTAAGGCGTGCATTCATCAAACGACATCACGATATCAGAACCCAGTTTTTTCTGGATTTCCATGGAAATCTCCGGACTTAAAAACACCTTCGCACCATCAATGGGCGAACGAAAGTTAACGCCCTGCTCGTCTATCTTGCGCAGTTTTGCAAGGCTGAAAACCTGAAAGCCACCGGAATCGGTAAGAATTGGACGATGCCACTGCATAAAGTCGTGTAAGTCGCCGTGCTGCTCAATGATGTCGGTACCGGGCCGCAACCACAGATGAAACGTGTTGCCCAACAGAATATCCGCGCCAATATCGCGAACTTCTTCTGGCGTCATAGACTTCACTGTGCCATAGGTGCCTACCGGCATAAATGCGGGCGTTTCCACGACGCCACGGCTGAACTGGATTTGACCGCGACGCGCCTGGCCATCGTTTTGTAATAGATTGAACTGCATAGCCATGGATGGCGATGTCTCCCGCTAAAGTACTTTTAAAATTCTAGGGCGCTGGCCAAACCAGCATGGCATCGCCATAGCTGAAGAAACGATAGCGTTGATTGACGGCTTCTTGGTACGCTGCCAACGTTTGCTTATAACCGCCAAACGCACAAACCAACATTAATAGTGTGGATTCGGGCAAATGAAAATTGGTTAGCATGGCATCGACTGTACTAAATTGACTACCGGGGGTTAGAAAAAGTTTCGTCTCACCTTCATGCGGTAATAGTTGCCCCGACACAGACGCCGCTTCCAGTGCCCGAACACTGGTTGTACCCACGGCAACAATACGGCCACCCTTTGCTTTAGCGGCGCTGATTTCGTTTACGGCTTGCTCTGACACACTAAACCATTCTGAATGCATGATATGTTTGCTGATATCGGTCTCGCGTACAGGCATAAACGTGCCAGCACCCACATGAAGCGTAACGAAACTGTGGCTGATGCCAGCCTCAGCAAGCGATGCCAGTAGGGCTTGATCAAAATGTAACCCCGCCGTTGGAGCCGCAACGGCCCCTGAATTTTGAGCGTAGACCGTTTGATAACGCTCGGCATCCACGTCTTCGACGGCACGTTCGATATAGGGCGGTAATGGCAATTGGCCATACTGCTCAATAAAAGTGCTGATGTTCTGACCTTCATTGAAATGAAATTCAACCTCGAAAAGATCCTCTACCCTTCCAAGCACCGTTGCCTCAACCTCACCCAAGCGCAGTTTGGCACCTGCTTTTGGCGATTTACTGGCTCGAATTTTTGTGAGCACACCTGTTTCACTGGTTACCCGCTCAATCAGAAGCTCAATTTTTCCGCCTGTGCTTTTTTCACCAAACATTCGTGCATGGATGACACGAGTATCGTTGAAAACCAAGTGATCGCCAGGTTGTAGGATTGCTGGCAAATCGTTTACATTACAATGGCTTAGCTTATCACCGCTTTGCACCAACAAACGGCTGGCACTGCGCTTCGCCAGTGGCGTTTGAGCGATGAGTTCGCTAGGTAATTCGAAATGAAAATCATTTAGTTGCATGCTGTATCTTTACGTGGAGCCAGAACTTTCATAGAATGCACGACTTGCTGCCGGAGTGGTGGAATTGGTAGACACGCCGGATTCAAAATCCGGTTCTGGAAACAGAGTGCGAGTTCAAGTCTCGCCTCCGGCACCAAACTTAAGATTCAGCAAAATCTCAATCCGGGCATATCTTTCTAATTGCCCTAATGATAATCGCTATCACCTGACTAGTGGAGATCCAAGCGATGATAGCTGTCATTTTCGAAGTACTTCCAAACGCGACGTATAAGAACCAATATCTGGAAATTGCCGCGGAACTAAAAACCGAGCTTGAGAAGATTGATGGCTTCATTTCTGTTGAGCGCTTTCAAAGTTTAAACGATCCAAACAAGCTGTTGTCTTTGTCTTTTTTTGAGGATGAAGCCGCTGTAAAACGATGGCGAACGCTTTCCAATCACCGAGAAGCACAAAGCAAGGGTCGCGATACACACTTCGATGACTATCGATTACGGGTAGCGCACGTTATGCGCGACTATGGCCTGACTGAACGAGAACAAGCTCCAAGTGATTCCATTACCGAACACGGTTAATGAATGCCTTCGAATCCAAACCATTATTAGTAATCCATTTAACCAGTGGTACGCAAAAAATTGAGCGCTGCTAGGCAATACATTTCTGGCTTGCGTTAAAAAGTTAATTGCAAAAGTACTTTAATTACAGAGTTTTCTTACGTACAAACGCATTACTTAACGAATGTAACCTAAGCCTGCAAAATAAATGGCAGATTTTTTTTAAATACAAATAAAGCTATAAAGCATAGACTTACAAAAAAAAGTCGACTCTGCACAGACGCTTTTGCGATGCCTGCACACGAGATGTAACCTATTGCAAGCGGCTGTAACTCTGCATTGCGTCAAGCCGATAACGTTACACGCCGATAACGGTTTTGTCGGGGAGAGGTACTTCGACATTACTTTTAACTTACTAAGAGGTTCTTGTAAAAAGGCAAAACCATCGAAAGGTGGTGACGCAAAGCTTCCGGTCTAACGGATAAATATCCTACGACAGCGGGGTCGCCAAAGAAAGCTCCATACGATGTATGTTTGCGCGCGATAGCAGCCATTATTGCATTTGGCGCTCTGCTGCCACAGGTAGTTGATCGTTACACTCTAGCTTTACAAAGTTGTTTGGCAAAACCATCGAAAGGTGGTGACGCAAAGTTTCCGGTCTAAGGAGTTAACTACTCTAAGATAGCGGGGCCGCCGAAGCATGCTTTTACAGCATGCCCGTAATCCAGAATCACATCTGCTTACTGCCATTCGGTATGCTGTACTTTCTACAGCACTAACATTACTTTTTTGTGAATGAATCGCTACTCGCGATCCGTTACAGCGCACCTTGTTTGCACAAAGTTTGTGTGTAAGCAGCGAAACTGCGACCAGTTTCGCGAAATCCTTCTTCACATTGGTTTCTTTTACATTTAACCTGCGGTTACTTTAATAGAGACTTATATCTTGCAAACACGTTCTATCAAATCGCTTCTTTCTGCACTGGCTACAGCAACCGTTGTTGTGGCACTGGCACTCGCTGCTGGAAATGCAATGGCAGTCAGCTCGTCAGCCAAAAGTCGCATTGGTATCACTAAGCTTGCATCACTGCACGTTGCTAGTATGGAAAATAGCGAACTGGTTTCTAACGACTCTATGCAGCAAATGGAATCTGCCACATGTATGCAAAGTGCTGGAGCGGATATGCCTTACCGCATAAGCGCATCAAGCCTGTCGAATAACAATCAATTTTCGGTACAAGCAAACAACAGTACAATCCCTTACCAGGTTAGCTGGTCTAACGATAACAACAACACTTGGGTGCTCGATTCTGCAAATGATCAAACCGGTGTACTGAGCGCAACATCTGCAGAAAAATGTGCGATGAACACAATATCGGTTCAGCTTAATAACAACGCTTTTAACAGTGCAGGCGAAGGCATTTACACCGATACACTTTCACTCATGTTAGTGATTGAATAATCTACAAAAAAGTACTGAAACGGCAAACTCTGTGCATACCAAGGTGAGGATAACTAAGGCAAGCATATAGTCTGTACTGGAAGCGGATACCGACTTGCTTGTGGTTCAACACGGCGGCGTCGCTATTTGCCATGCGCAGTACAACAAAAGCACCCAAAAACCAGCTCTGCATTAAAGCACTGCCTTCACTGTGCTTGTTTTTTGGCACCTTCGCCCTTTTCTCAACATCCAGCAGCCAAATTTTCGCCGCAGAAAACGATGCGCCAATACCGGCAATCGACTACCTCACTGATCCACAAGCGCCACCGGCAGCGCCGTTCGATCCAAACGCTATTAAAACAGCTAAACCAGAGCTAGAAATTAGTGACGAGAAAAAGCCAAAACAACGCTTAAAAATCAACGACGATGTGCCGGAAGGATTCGAGTCTATCGGTGGCCCCACCAGCAACATCGTTGAGCTTATTTTTAATGGGCAAAATCTGGGTACGGTTGACATCACTGGTAACGACGAAACTATTCGGTTCGACGATCCAACCGTTGTTGCCTATTTGCTACCGGATGTTATCGATACCGAGGCTCTCATCGAACTGCTCGATAGATCGTTCGATTCGAATGTTTATGCAATCTGCTTCGCCAAAGAAGATCCGCCAGGCTGTGGCACTGTGGATGCAGATCCGGTGGCTTTAATTTACGATTCAAGTCAGTTGACGGTCAGTTTATTTTTAGCCGCAGAACTACAAAATGTTGCACAACTGGATTTGACGCGTTACCTACCCAGACCCGGCGAAAAACAGTCATCAATATTTTCCTTTAACGCAGTTGCATCTGACTTCGAAGACCAAAAGTCAGCACTTGACGCAGCGACTCGTGGGCTCATTGGGTATGGCAATGGGTTTATTGTTTCTGAGCTCGACTACAACTCAAACCGAAATCGACTGCGGTTAAGAGACTTATCAATGACTCATTTCTATCGAGATCACGAATTGCAGTTGGGCGCCTTCAGTCATAATGCCGGGGCCGGACTGTTCGATATCAGGCTATTAGGAACATCATATTCCACATCGCTTAAAGCACGAGTAGATTTAGACTACGCATTTAGCACGCAACTTACTGTGTATTTAGTGAGGCGCTCAGTTATTCAGCTGGTGGTGGATGATCGTATCTACAGCGGCGATACCTATGATGCCGGCAATCAACAAATAGACACACGGGCCTTGCCGGACGGCCGCTATGAAGTTGAGATCCGAATCATTGATCCTGTATCAGGCACACGTTCTGAAACCCGTATTTTCACCAAAAGTGCACAGCTGCCACCACTGAACGAATCGCTATACAGTTTTACCGCTGGCGTTCCGCTGTTCCATCCCGATCAGCATGTGCTGCCAAAAACGGAAGACCGAGGTGTTGTTGGCATCACTTGGGCAAAGCGAAATCGTGAGAACTCTGCCATAGAAATGGGCTTACACCAACTAGACAACCGCTTATTAGCGCATTCAAAAATTACATTGCTGGGAGAAAAAGTGACATCCGTAGTGGGTGGATCAATAGCAGAAGGTGGCACAAGCGTGCTCAGTATGCAAAGCAGCTTCGTGCAAAATGAATTCTCGGCTGAATTGTTATTGGAGCACGTAAGTACGGGAAAAAATGCACCCGATAGCATGCTCTACGAAATGTTTCCGAACGACTACACACAAGTTGGTCTGTCCTTGAATAAGTCATTTGGCAACACGGTACTGGGCGTGAGTTCGCGATATAACCAACAGAAGCCAGACCCGTTTGCCGAAGCAACAACGCAGACCGATGATTTTCAATACAGCCTATATTTAAGAAGACCCATTTTCAGAACATCGGGCATTAGAGGTTTTGTTGATGGTCGTGTTCAAAAAGATGAAATTGGCGAACGCGCATCAGTACAATTTCGGTTCTTCTTTGATAAGCCAAACTGGGCTACCAATGTGTCGTACACCACCACTCAGGATGACAACAATGTCCGCACGAACGGCTTAGCATTGGAAAGTAGTTGGCGGCACACCACGAGTAAAGGTCGGCAGTGGGCTTTATCCGGGTTTGCCAGTCAACAAGACGAAGATTCTAGCTTGGGTACCAAAGTGAAGCTTGAGCACCCGCGTTTTCATGCGGCCATGGCATCAGAATGGACTGATGCGGCTGGATTTGGCAGCTCCAACAATAATATTGCTAGCCTGTCGATGCACCTTGGGCTGGATGAAACAGGCGGCTCTTTTGGCGGTGCAGACTATGCAGATGCCGGTGTGATCATTGATGTACAAGGAGAACCCATGGGCGCACCCTACGATATTATTATTAATGGGGTAAAACTTAGTGCGGGTAATATAGGGCGTGCGCAAATGATTGGCTTACAACCTTTTGAACGCTACAGCATCAAGCTAAATCCGAGAGGTTTATTGTCTAACGGTTTAGGTGAAAATGTTTACGAGTTCACGTTATACCCAGGCAACATTGAGCGTGTAACCGTTGTAGCTAAAAACCTGGTATTGCTTGTGACCGAATTGGTACGGGAAAACGGCGAACCGATCAATAATGCTGTTGTTGAAGTTGACGGCAATCCCTTGCTCGTTGATTCAGGTATTTTCCAAGGTGAGTTAGCGCAAGGGGAGACAGTAACCGTAAGACCAGAATCGGGCCCACCGTGCCAATTCATTGTGCCAAGATCGAATGGCGAAGATGTATTGGTGACAGAGTCTGCGTTGGTTTGCTCAGGTTTTTAATTTTATTGCACTAAACGTTAAGCGACTGCTTTAAACAATAGGCGGGTTACCAGTTAAGCTTACTTGGTGCTACATGCGGCACTTAGTACTAACATTCGTAATAAGTTACTAATAAACGTTTGCAATAAATACCCAAATGTAATTAGTACTAAGCACGATTACTTAAGCATTAATAAGTGAACTTGGCATTTTCCAGCCCAATGGATTGCCATACATGGATTGGGTATTGGGATGCACTACCGGATTTAGGTAACTTCACTTTATACACCTCGCCAGCGTATAAGCGGTTTGGTTGGATTTCAATACATTCTGATTTATCACTATTGCACTGCTCTATCCGACGAAGCAATACGTTAGTATTTCCTTTGTTCTCAAAGACGATTGTCTCGTTGTTGCGCGCAACGTTAACGGTTGGATCTGCATCTACCGGTCTGGAGAGCAGCAATAAATCGTACCCAACAAGGACTTTGATTGCACTGGATTTTTTATCACCTCCGGCGGTATCAACTTCAAGCTTTCCGGTATAAGGCTTTATCGCCAAACGATAAACTTGGTCTTTGTGTTTCGCAGGTTTACGCATAATGATGCGTACACGCTTTCGCTGACCCGGCTGCAACAGCAACTGCGCTGGGCTCACAATAACGTCAGCGGTACGGGCATCCTCCAGTTCAACCCTGGTTGGGGTTTCCAGCTCCGGATTTTCAATGCGCGCAACTTTCATATCTAAATAGAGCTTGAAGTCGCCGGGGTTCAGAATTTCGATATCCTGAACTTTGGTGGAGGCTGTGAATTCAATGACTGATCGATTAACAGATAGCTGAGCATGCGCCTGTGTAACCGCAAATAACATACAGAAAAAGCCAAACTTAATTAGTGTCTTCATTTCAACCTTATATATGCATAGCAATGTTATTCAGACCTAAAAGGTATCGGCACATTTCTTAATACCCTAGATCAACATTTGCTCAGTATGTGAACGGTGAACAGGTGATATTGCCTTAAGTTAGTTAGGGGGGGATTTTGACACCATGTCAATATAAAAAACCCCATTGGATCGTTCAATATCCAGTTTTCTTAAATTCAATTTAGGGAATATGCGTTTTTAAAAGTAACCCTTGTGTGCCGTATCAAAAAACGGGCCGGAAAAACGCGACTTATTGCTCGCGAACATAGATTTGATTAAACGTAACTCAGGTAACAGCCGTAAACACTTTTGCTGCTATTGTGCGTTCGCGTACTGACTATAACAAAAACAAATGAGGCTTTCCTAATGCGTAAATTCAACATCTCTGTTTTAGCATCTTCTGTTCTTCTGATCGCTGGATCTGCGATTGCTGCAACAGACGGTTCTCTGGGTGTGACTTCAACAGGTACAAGTGTAGTAACCATCATCAAGGACAACGCGGTACAAATCACTAACGTCGATGATATCGACTTAGGTACTCACGCAACTTTAGGAGCCAATGCAGTGGCTTCAGATGATGTTTGTGTATTTTCTTCAACTTCCGCCTATAACCTAACGGTAACTTCAGCAAACGGCATTTTTGAACTTCAAAATGGTGGCGATGCTATACCGTACGCACTCACTTGGGATGCCGCTGCGGTAACCGAAAGTGGTGTCATGTCAGGTTTGACGGGCGACAACACAAGCCTTAACTGCAGTGGTGGCACAAACGCTACTTTCGAGGTGACGGTTGATTCTGCGGACTTCAATGCCGCTAACCCTGGTACTTACACAGACACTTTAACTTTGTTGGTACAACCAGAGTAACCAATTGAGATATTGGTAACTTAAACACGGGAATTGATTCCCTGACCACAGACTGCGGCCATCTAGACTGGCCGCAGTTTTTAAGGCTCGAAAACGCATTACTTCAGACCAAGGCTATTGATCATGGACAGCTATAAATGCAATGCAGAGGTGCAATTGAACCGCAGTGGAAGCGATAATCAAAGCGATGTACACAGCAAGCTGATCGGTACACAGGCCAGAATTAAATTGAGTGTTGCAACATTAATGCTTGCAGCGCTGCTCGTTGCATTTTTCCCCAGTAAAGCGGCTGCACAATCTTCAGCTGACAGTCAAATTAGCATTACCGTGGGTGAAGCCATACAAATTACGAACATCGATGACTGGGTTATCGGAATTTTTACGGCAAATGCGACAATCAACAATTGGCAATACAACTGGGACTACGAATGTGTATTCAGTACCAGTGGCACATATCGTGTTGAGCTAAACAGCCAAAATGGTTTTAATCCGTTAAAACTGGTTAGCTCTTCAGGTGATCAAATGGACTACGAAATCTGGTCGTACTACCGTCAGGGCAATACTTACCGTATGCAAGGACCGTTAAATACGCCGACGATTTCTTTGACTAATTTAAGTGCTAGCCAGTCGCCTACTTGCGCAGACGAAAACTATGGCGGAGCAAATTTGTTCTTTGCAGCACTGGTTCGACAAGCGCCATTTAATCAAGCACCACCCGGCATCTATCAGGACTTAGTGACACTACAGGTGATTCCAGAATGAGAATATTATATGGTTAAATTTGCAGTATGAAGAGACTGCAAAAGACTCACAAAATTGCCGTACTCCTTACAGCCTTACTATGCCCAGTCTCTCTATTCGCCGTTGGAATTAGCGATATAGACGATCTGTTCATTGGTGTGTGGTCGCCGTTCGGTAGCAACTGGGAAAAAAGTGTTCCTGTGTGCGTTACTGGAGAGGCATCTGAGACAGCCTATAGGATTCGCGCTTCCAGCTTAAACAATCCTGCACAATTTAAACTCAATAATAATATTGGCGACAACGTTCGCTACCGCGTTTTTTGGTATACCGGTGATGCATTGGAAAGGCGCGAAAGATTACGCCCGGACAGAGAATCCAGACGAGCTTACCGGTTCAGTACCGGCTCGTCTTGTTCCAGCTCGAACGCAACACTCAGTGTTAGAATTTCTAACAGAGATATCCGGCGTGCCGTACCCGCAATTTATGACGATACCTTGCTAATAACGCTTAGCCCAATCTAGCAACAGCGCATCAAGAATCAGACGCTTTACTAAAGCCTAAGCCAATTTTACCGGCTGCATCATCGCGTCGAGCTTTTCTATCGTTGCAGCCAGATGTGGTCTGTGCTGTTTTATTTCATCCATCGACAACCCTTCCATCTCGTGCGGAAAAACCAACCAATCGTTCGTTTTATTGGCTGTGTAGTCGGGTTCGAAATCGGTGCGGTTATGGTCCGGCTTGAAATACGCCGTAGCAACTCTGACATCTTGTGGCGCATTGCGACGAGAGCGTTCCTTTATGTAATCAATAATGGCCTTAACGCTAAGACCGGTATCGAAAACATCATCCACAATCAGTAGGGAGTCTTCCGCGTTCATAGCGCGTGTTAAGTAACTCATGCCATGAACACGTACTGCTGATCGTTCTTTACGCTGCATACCCTGATATGAGGATGTTCTTATAGAAATGTGGTCGGTTTCCACGCCATAGAAATCCAGCAACTCCTGCACAGCTATTCCTACGGGCGTGCCTCCACGCCAAACTCCAACAATAAAATTGGGTCGAAAACCGCTCAACAATACCTGCCGCCCTAACTCCAATGAGTCTTCCATTAATTGCTGTGCAGATATAAATACTTTATTGGTTTCGGTCATAACTGGATCTGTTTAACCTTTAATTGAGGATACGCTTTCGTCACTATCGACAGCTTAATCTTTGAGTTCTTTTTGAATGGCTGAAAGAGCGGCAACGGGATCTTCGGCTTGAGTGATGGGTCTCCCTATCACCAAGTAGTCACTACCTGCTTCTTTGGCCTCAGCGGGCGTCATAATTCGGCGCTGGTCATCCGCATTTAACGTTGTACCGTGCCTTGGTCTGACCCCAGGAGTTACCGTTAAAAATGTTTCGCACCCTTTCTGAACACTTGCAGATTTTATGGCGCGAACTTCATTTGGGGAGCAAACTACACCGTCTAAACCACTCTCCATAGCCAAAGCCGACAGTTTTGCGACCTGCTCTTCAACAGGGCAACTTACGCCAACCGCTTGGAGCTCTGGTTCGTCCATACTGGTTAGTACGGTAACGCCGATCAACAATGTTTGAGAATTAGCAGCATCAATCGCTGCCCTTGCCGCCTGCAACATTCTAGGACCACCCGCGACATGCACATTAACCATCCACACACCCATCGATGCCGCGGCTTTTAGTGCACCGGCAACTGTGTTTGGTATATCGTGAAACTTTAAATCCAGAAAAACATCGAAACCGGATTTTTGCAGTTGCTCCACCAATTGAGGGCCTGCAACCGTGAAAAGTTCTTTTCCAATTTTAAGACGGGTCGACACCGGATCAACTTTGCGTACAAAGTTTAAGGCCGATTCAGCTGTATTAAAATCAAGCGCAGTAATAATCAAAAACTACTCTCCTTCAACACCGATAATGGCATGCACACTGTCCCACTGGCCACAGCTTGGACAGCGCCAGTGCAACAAATTGCCTCTAAAGCCACAGTTATTGCACAAATAGGCTGGTTTTTCTTCAATGACCTTATCGAGTAAAGCGCAAATGACCTGCACTTTCTCTTTTTCACCTGGCTTACTGACTTCTATCTGATCACGCGCCCAATCGCGCAAGCCTTTTAGTGACGGCCGCCGTAATATTTGATCTTTGAAGAAGCGGTTCGCTGCGGCTTCACCATCGAGCTTTTCTATAATCTCACGGGTGGAACGTATAACTGAGTATGCATTGCGGCGTTGCCGCACGTTATCAAGAAATTCGCGAAGTAGTAAATTATTATTGTTCGCTATTAGAATATTAAACCAGTTGTCAATAATTTCCGGTAGCAGCTCCGGTTGATGTTTTTCAACCAAAATATAATGTTCTAATGCTGTGGTATTGTCGTTTTCGCTTTGAGCAATTTCTGCCAGTCTCATGTGTGCCCGTGCACACGCGACATTGCTAGCTAATGCCTTATCAAGCATCTGCTTGGCTTGATCAATATAACCATCAGCTTGCGCTTTTTGCGCAAGTTCGCAGTAATAGTGCGCTACTAATTCGGGCAAATGTTTACCAGTTTCCCGACCTATCTCCGTGGCCAGTTCAATGCCTCCGGTCCAATTTCTTTCAGCTTCATACAATTGAAGTAGTGCAGAATACGCATCAGGCAACTTGTGACCGACGCTGATCATTTCGCGAAGCACTTGTTCTGCCCGATCGAATAGGCCGGCTGAATCGTAGTCACGTGCCAGTTCAAACCGAGCAGCCGCCTGCACCTCTGCACCTAATTCTTTTTTGTCCAGTAGACTTTGATGCAGCAAAAGTGCTCGTTCAATATCGCCGCGCCGTCTATACAAGTTGCCTAAGGCGAGGTGCGTTTCGGCGGTGTCCTGATCGGTATCGGATAGCTCATCAAACAGCTGGGCGGGTAGATCTTGTCGCTCATTGAGCAATACGTTCAGGCTTTTGTGGAAATTGGCTGAGTAATTCCAGAATTCGTCGGGCCGATAGCTTGAATTCCGTTTAGCCGCAATCCAGCCAGCTGCAGCCGCCACAGGCAACAATAGCCAAAGAAGATTCAGCATGATAATAAATTTGCGCGCAAAACGTCATCGGTTTTAGGATTGAGCGGAAGTTTAACGCATGTAAGCGAATTTCGGCGCAGCAATTTGCGTCGGGACGAACTGTCAGGCGTCTGAGGGCGCTAAAGGTTTTTGAAATATCGCAATAAATCCCGCGGCTACGAGAACAAGCCCTGCCCCGAATAGGCCAATTCTTATACTCTCTGTTTGGTCGGCAATATAGCCAGCCAATACAGGGCCGACAATTTGGCCCACCGCAAACACAGTGGTGAACAGTGCTACCGATTTTCCCCAAAGGCTTTGATCCAGATTCTTTTTACCGAAGCTGGTTACCGCCGATGGTGCTATGAAAAATGAGATGCCGAATATTGCTGCGGAAAGCACCAACCCGATACTGCCATGCATAAATAAAGGTAACAGCGTGCCAATTCCTGTTGCAATTGAAGCCATCGAGAGCGCAAAACCTCCGCGGGATTCGCTCATTACTGCTTTCCAAGGAAATGGTGAAAGAATTACAAAAATACCCATGGTTGACCACATAAGAATAACCACAGCAGTGGAGACATTGTTGCTATTCATCCACGCAACCACAAAGGTAATGTAAACAATGTAGCCAACAGCAAATAAAAAATAACCCAAAAGCGCTAAAGACATTTTACCCACTGGCAATTTAGCCGTAGGCCCAATGGAGGCACTACTGGACTGACTAACTGGTACTAACTTAACGGCTTTAGCACTTAAACCAAGAGCGACAGCACTCAGTGCACCAGATATCAGCCAGGTAACCGGCCAAGAAGAAACACCTTGGGTAGAAATAATGAGTGGAAATAACATCCCGGAAATTAGCATGCCAAGCCCCGCACCGCCAAAATACATTGCTATGGCTAACGCATTCTTAACCGGGTTTGTGACAAACATACTCGATGCAAGAACACCACCCGCAATAAATACCGGGGCACCACCAACGCCGGCCATTATTCTACAAAATGTTAGAAACCAGAAATGGCTGGTAATAGCAGATAAAAACAAGGAAACTGTAGTTACAGCCATACCCACTACAAATAGCTTTCTTGGTCCTACCGAGCGTATTAACCGCAGGGCTATTAAAGCGCCCAATAAATAGCCCATTGCATTTGCAGTGTTGATCCAACCAGCTTCAGTGTAATTCCAGCTTAAATCGTCCTTCATTGCAGGAAGTACTAAACCATAGGCAAATCTGGCGATACCATTGCTGATGGCAGGCCCCAAAGATAAGCCCAATACAATGAGCCATTCAAGCCTATGGTCGGGATTACTCAATCAGCTATTTCCATTATCGAAAGCAGCAATCAGGGTTTGTGCCGCTCTCTTAGCTGCTTTTATTGGTTTGGTACTCTGTTGAATGTAAGACTCGACAATGCAACCATCCCAAAGCACAAGAATTTGAGTGGCAAGCAACTCTTTATTCGCGGTACTCATGCCAGCTAACGAATTAATAATAAGCGCCTTAATTTTTAACTTGTGTAGTTTCGTTTGTGCATGCAACTGTCCTTTTGCATCAGGTATTTGCAACGCCACATTAATGAACGCACAGCCGCAAAAATTGTCTTTTTTAGATAATTGTTCCGCAACGTAAAAAAAGGCGTCAATTTTTGAATACATAGATCGCCGCCGCTGAAGTTCTTTCTCAAGAGACTCTAAACGTTGATTGGACAACTCATCAAAGGCTGTGGCTGCTAAATGTTCTTTGGACTCGAAATGATTGTATAAAGTCATTCTTGCAACATTAGACGTGTCCGTTACTTCATTAATGCCTACATTGGGCAAACCGCGCCGGTAGAATAAATCTGCCGCCGTACTAACCAAACGATCTTTTGCAGATTTCATATTTTTTATTATATCTTTTATAGGTAGATCGGTCTATTTAATCATTATATACTGCACAT
>CALDTX010000025.1 GCA_937923565.1 uncultured Granulosicoccaceae bacterium
TTTCATAAAAGCCACCTTCGGCACTAACATCAATTTCATAAAAGCCACCTTCGGCACTAACATCAATTTCATAAAAGCCACCTTCGGCACTAACATCAATTTCATAAAAGCCACCTTCGACAATCTGATCAATTTCAGAGAAGCCACCTTCGGCAATGACATCGATTTCATTGAAGCCACCTTCGGCAATGACATCGATTTCAGTGAAGCCACCTTCGGCAATGAAATCTATTTCAGCGGTCTAAAAAAAGGATATAATTTTGATCTAAGCGGAACAACATTTTACAGCATACCTGCCCTCACACTGCAATCCGAGGACGATAAGGTAGGCTATAACCTAACGGGCTCTACGTTCAATCTGGACACACCAATAACTTCCCATACGGTCAGCAATCTGCAAGTCTTGAAGTCCATCGCCGATGCTACAGCTTCTGTAAACGAATCGCGCGACTTGTTTATTCTGCAACGCTTGGCTGAACGTACATTGCATTGGGAGGCGCTCAAAGAGCATCCTCTTAAACCCAAGCTTGGGCAAAAAAAGATGCCATGGATCAAATCACTGATCACGCATTTCTCCCGATCAATGCAATCCACCGTACTAACATCTGTTTTTTGGTTAATTGCTGACTTTGGACGCAGCGCATTGTATCCCCTGCTCTGGTGGATCGGCTCTGTTGTTGGGTTTAAATTCATCAATGAGTGGATGTACGACAAACCGATCTTGGTTAATCGACAAGGTGATTTACTGGACTACACGTTATCAAACTCTATTCCGTTCGGTAAGTTGCTCAATCCTGATTTTGAGCAGGCCGTTCGCGATCTGTTTGGGCGTTATCAAACCGTTTATGTTGATGGTATCGCGCATGTGGTGAATGTGGTGGAGATTCCACTGAAGTTTCATTTAGTGGGTATGCTGCAAAGCGTCATTAGCATTATTTTGTTGTTTCTAATCGGTTTGGCGATCCGTAACTTTTTTAAAATTAGCTAGTGTAGTTTCATTACGCAAACCGACTAGCCTGTTTATTATGGCTAGTCGATCTTCGCAACCCATCAAGCACTTTGACTGGATACCTTGGGCTTAAACCAAGCTTGTAACTTCGAAAACAATGACGGTGCAGGTTCGGCAACGTTATACCCGGCACCCTCAATCATAACGCCTGCCAGCGTAGTATAAGTGATGGTCCATGCTTCTTTAACGTCGTCTGTAAAGCCTTCGCCCAAACCTTGTTCCAGTGTCCACAATAAACTTGCGGCCACTTTTGGATAATCGTCTTCAGCAACACCATAGCTTTTGTGAGCTTTACCTGCAGCTTTTAACGGTTCTATCATTGTCTCGATATTATCCAGCGAACCTACCGCCTGGTCTAACATTTTCATTAGCTTTTCGCCCTGAGCTTGCATGTCGCCTTTGAACATTGGACGAACTTCAGGGTTGTTCTCAAACAAGTTGTTGTAGAACATGGCCGCTGCCTGCTCTTGAATGGGCAACACCTTTGCCCACGAATCTTTTACCAGTGCTTTTTGTTGTGGAGTCATAATTAGTCCTTTTTTGTTAATAGATAGTAAGTAGCCAGCGCAACCATATAATCAACGGCGGCAGTAACCTCGGCATCACTCAGTGCTGGGTTACCGCCACGCGCGGGCATGTGGGTGTCGGATTCACCGTAAAATCCTTCAATGGCATGCTGGTACAGCTGTGATAACGGTGATTGCAACCGTTCTTCCCATTGCGATGGGATCTTTGGTATCGGTGCTCCTGCAATACCGTACGCATGGCAGGTTTGACAATTTTGCAGCCAGACTTTTCGGCTTTCGCCAAGTTCATCGGCAATCAGTGGGAACTCTTCAGCGGTGTCATCTTCAGCGGTGTTATCTTCAGCCTTCACGGACACACCGAGGCTCAATAGGGTTAAACCTATGAGTATTGTTTGACGAGTTACCCTGTAAAACATCATTGCTCAATGGGTATACGGATAACCACGCCACCCATCACATCACCGATCTTAAAATCTGTACGGGGTGAGTCTTTGTGATCGTTATGGCAGGATGCACAAACCGGCGCAACCGCTGTGTCTGCGTACACAGCAGTAAAGTAGTTAACGCCACCCAGCTCTTCGTTGGCGTAATAGTTTTGTCCTTTATTATCGGCAACAAACTGTAAACCGGCTTTTTCAGCTTCGGTTTGCGGTGCATTTTGTTTGTTGATTGGCCATATCGATTGCAAGGAATAACTGAAATTTACATCCGGATTAGCTTCTGCTCTTTCAGCCACCATTTCAGCACCAAAGCGAAACATTTGCGCTGGCAACACCAACGCTTTTTCATCTTCAAAGTGTTCTGAAGCCGTAATGACTTTGTCTTTTGCTGCCAGCCGGTTAACGATGCGCCTGGTATAAACAGCGCGATCGGAGTCCATAACCATGTGCAAAGCATCTGCCATTGAGCGCGGCGTAATGCTAGGTGTTTCACCGGCATCTTGTGACCACGCTGTCAGTGCAAACGCACTGCCCAGACCTAGTACTGAAACACCAACCAGCGATTTAACGTTAAGCAAAGCGTTTAATTTCATGTGATAGCTCCTGATTAAAAAAATGATTCATGGCGACTTTTTCTCGGCGTGCCGCTGCGCATCTTTTCGCGCCAGATCAACACTTTCGACGTGTGGATTAGGCGTGCCTTGAAAATTGTTTGTTACAAGCGTTGGGTCTGACAACGCGCTTATAGAAAAAGGTAAGCCATGACAGGATTGGCAAACTGGCCGGATCATTTTGCTGTTGGGCGAGAAATACCGGCTTTGGTTATGTTCCACAACAACGCGACTTAACCAGTCACTCACATCTTTGTTAACGCGTGGCATATGACAAGTAGCGCAGGACACACCACTTAATGGTTCACCTACTCCATCAAGCTCGGCTTGCCACAGGCCAAAATGGCTGGAGGATTTATAAGCCAACGAGTGTTCATCAGCATGGCAACCCAGGCACGAATCCACCGCTGCAGTTTGAACGTCGTATAAATGCGCACCGTGACAACTGTTGCAAGTGAGTGCTTCGTGCGCGTTGTCGGTATGCATGGGTAATTGTGCGTTAATCGGGTTTAGTGGGTCCAAGCCTTCGGCCAGTCGCATACCGTGCTTGCCTTTACCAAAGTCTTTGACTTCAACGGAATGACAACTGCTGCAACCGTCTAAACCGGGTTTATCATTCCATGCGCTCAGTTCACCCTCGGCATTAACCGTTTGGTGGCAAGCACTACAGTTAACACCGGCTTTTGCATGGCTGGACGCTAACCAGTCAGACATTGACGCCTCATCCAGTGTTGCTGTTGTGGGTTCATCACTGTCATCAACCGTCAGTTCGTTAAGCGGGTAGCGATCTACCGGGTATTCAACAATCTGGTCTATAACCGATACAAACTCACGCTCTATTACCGTTAGCTCTGGCAAGTAGTGCGGTTGATCCATGTGCTTGACTAAAAAGTCGGTATAGAGTGCGCGATTGTCATGGTAGTTGTGACAACCGGACGTCGTGCAATCCACGAACGCCATACCGTCGTGTGAGGGCCTTTCTTCAGCGATGTCTTCATGACAGTGGAAGCACACATCCAGCGGTTGTGTCAGTCCGTTTTTTGCAGTGATTTCTGGTCGGTGTTCTGTGTGGCAACTAAGACATAAGGTAACGTTGATTTTTTCGAGCCTGGCAGCGTTTCTTGGGTCTTTGAATTTTGCAATGGGGTGAGAGTCGAACGGCTTTTTTCTGTCATCGCCATGACAATCAATACACAAGGTTTGCAGCACCGGGCCTCCGCCAAACGCATCGCTATGGCAACTCTCGCAGGAATCACCCAGTTGATGATGACCTGCACTGAGTGGCCCTGGCATAAAAACCACGCGATTATCTTTGGAATAAAAGGCAACGGCCAATGATGCACACAGGACGCAACTTACTAGAATCCATAATAGCCATACGGTGGCAATTCCCTGCTCTTTGGCAAACGCTATGATCAAAACCAATAGCCTTTAAAAATATGCCAAGCCAACAACACAGGTACCGGCCAAAACAGCAAGATATGCGACCACAAGAAGTAACGTTTGAGTGTTGCCGACAATCCCGGTTTGAGTCGATGCTCACAAGCTACAACCAAGCTGGATAATGCGCCCACCAGCAGTAAGCCGGTAACACAAACCATTAACCAAAGGTTTAACCCATGACCTAACCGCAAGCCGGTATGACTCACCAACACTAACACCGCCAAGCTGCCCAGCCCGGCATGGGCAAAGCGCCACGTATCAAAACGCCCCAGACTCAACCAGCTGGGTAGTCGCTTACGTAATGAAATGAGTAAGCCGATAGCGAAGATGGCAAGTATGCTGTAGCCGGTTAATTGCTTTACCCAGCTATTGCGCCACAGAAGATCCCAATGAACCGGTGCATCCATCGAGGGCAACAAGCTGGCCTGCACTGACTTTGTATAACTGATGACGGGTAAAAATAAAATGGCTATGGCCAGTAGCAACGACACCGTCGATGTAAGCAATAAACCTTTGGACCAATTAACGCGAGTTAAACGTTGTTGTCCGCCAAGTAAGTCGAGTACCAAGGGTTTGCAAGATCCACAGACCGTACTGGCCCCTGTGGCTACTTGCATTTGTGCAAGCGAGCAGGCACCTTGCGCCATTGCCTGCCCGATCTTGCCTTTGTTAACGCCGGTGCACTGACAAACGATGGCACTGTCGGGCCAGCGACGAACACTGCCTTGCCGTTGTGTAGAAAAGAGATTGCCTTGCAACAGGAAACGTGCAATCTGCCATGGGTAGAAACGCTCTCCTGCGGCTATCGAAGATTGCAACCGAACCGTCTCCGGCCATTCGCCAATACCCAAAGCACCCACCAAGCGATGCCGCCTAACCACAATTTTTCGGTAGCTGCCGTCTTGTTGATTGGTGTAGGTATAAGCACGACCGTCGGTGGTACGTGCTTCGTCACCCATTGGCCCCATACTGAATACGGTGGTACCGAGTACCTTCAGGCGGGAGGCTGCAACTGAACCCTGATAATTGCCTTCTTGCCCGGCGATCGATGCAGCAGCCACCGCAGCTTGTTCAAAGCCGGGTGCAACCAAACCGTATAATTGTCCGCGGTGTTCTGCGCATTCACCGATAGCGTAAATATCAGGATCGGATGTTTGCATTGCATCATTGACGGTGATGCCTCGTCCAAACGCCAGTTTGGCAGAGCGTGCTAACTCGATACGTGGACGAATACCTGTGGCTAAAATGAGGGTGTCGCATGCTAGCGTTTCCCCGTTTGTTAATTTGATCCCGCTAACCGTTGTATCACCTAAGATCTCGGACACACCGGCTCGTAAAACCACTTGCAAGCCGAGTGCTTGCATTTTTTCAAGCAAAAGACCGGATGCGGTTGGGTCCAGTTGTTTTGTGAGTAATCGATCTGTGTGCTCAATAACCGTAACGTTTGTGTTGCTCGGTTGCATCGCACGCGCTGATTCAAGCCCTAACAAACCACCACCAATAACCACTGTATGGCGTGAGCGTATGCGTCGCGCCATTAACGCCGTTGCATCGTTGAGGTCTCGTAAGCTATAAACACTGTCTAATTGCACACCGTCAATGGCCGGACGAAATGGTTCAGAACCTGTGGCAATGATTAATTTGAAGTAACGCTCTGTGTTGCCGCCACTGTCTGTAATTGTATGACTGTTACGATCGATAGACTCAACGCGGTAACCAAAACGTAAATCCACGCTGGAACCAAACGGTCTTTTTAGCGGTTGAATAAGATCACTTAGCGATACTTCTCCTGCTAACCAAGTGGATAAGCGCACTCGGTTATAAGGCTGATGCTCTTCTTCACCGTAAATGACAAGTGGTTGTTTAGGGAATCGACGCAGCAGCTCTTGTGCTGCACACATTCCAACCGGTCCGTTGCCGACAATAACAAGTGGATCCTTGTTACTCATGGCTAGCGAAAAAAATTCATTTCTTCAACCGAGGTTTACTCTAACTCGGTTTCAGTCTAGATCTGCCGATTTACCTTGTCTGCTGCTTAATTGTGTTCA
>CALDTX010000026.1 GCA_937923565.1 uncultured Granulosicoccaceae bacterium
TTCCAGATGAAGATCACTTTGGGCGTATTTTTTTTAATCAAGCCAATATGTCTGCCAAAGGTATTCCACAAATTGCGGTGGTTATGGGGTCGTGTACGGCAGGCGGTGCTTATGTGCCGGCCATGTCAGATATCTCCATCATTGTAAAAGAGCAGGGCACGATTTTTCTGGCCGGTCCACCGTTGGTAAAAGCGGCTACCGGTGAAGTGGTTTCCGCTGAAGATTTAGGTGGTGGTGACGTGCATACTCGGTTATCGGGTGTTGCTGATTATCTGGCTAACGATGACAACCATGCTCTAGCGATTACCCGCGAAGTGGTGTCTAATTTAAATCTTAAAAAAACGCTCGACATAGAGCTGCGGGAACCGGAAGCGCCGCTTTACGATCCTAATGACATTCTAGGTGTTGTACCCGCTGATCTGAAAACACCTTATGACATCCGTGAAGTCATTAGTCGCGTGGTTGATGGTTCGCGTCTTGATGAATTTAAAGCACGCTACGGTACAACACTGGTTTGTGGTTTTGCACATATTATGGGTATGCCGGTGGGTATCATTGCGAACAACGGTGTGTTGTTTTCGGAATCTTCACTTAAGGGTGCACATTTTGTCGAGCTATGCTCGCAACGAAAAACCCCGCTGGTTTTTTTGCAAAACATCACAGGCTTTATGGTGGGTCAAAAATACGAAGCGGGCGGTATTGCCAAAAATGGCGCAAAGCTTGTTACCGCTGTGGCAACGTCATCCGTGCCGAAAGTCACGGTGATTGTTGGCGGATCCTTTGGTGCAGGCAACTATGGCATGTGTGGTCGTGCGTACTCACCGCGTTTCTTATGGACGTGGCCAAATTCACGTATCAGTGTTATGGGCGGTGAACAGGCTGCAGGCGTATTAGCAACCGTACGTCGCGACGCCATAGAGCGTCAGGGTAAGTCCTGGTCGCAAGAAGAAGAGCAAGCGTTTAAACAGCCCACTATCGATATGTTTGAAGAACAAAGCCATCCGTTGTATGCCTCGGCTCGTCTTTGGGACGACGGTATTATCGATCCTCGTAAAACGCGTGATGTACTCGCCTTAAGTTTAAAAGCTGCGCTTAACGCACCCATACAAGACACAAATTTTGGCCTGTTTAGGATGTAGCGGTGAATCTATTTAACAAAATACTGATTGCTAATCGTGGCGAAATTGCTTGCCGCATTATGGTGTCCTGTAAAAAACTCGGCATAAGTACTGTGGCTGTATTTTCCGATGCCGATGCGAATGCTAAACATGTCAAGCTTGCCGATGAAGCTATTCATATTGGCGCATCACCAGTTTCTGAAAGCTACCTTAATGCCGATCGTATAATCTCAGCGGCTTTAGCGACGAACGCACAAGCCATTCATCCGGGTTATGGCTTTCTTTCGGAGAATCCCGATTTTGTTCGCGCTGTTGAAAAAGCTGGTTTGGTTTTTATCGGACCATCCGCGAAAGCTATTGATGCCATGGGCTTAAAAGATGCCGCTAAAGACTTAATGAAAAGCGCAGGTGTACCGGTTGTGCCGGGCTACCATGGTGCTGCACAAGATGCCGAAACGCTAGCAAAGGAGGCTGATAAAATTGGCTACCCTGTGTTAATAAAAGCCCGCGCCGGTGGTGGTGGCAAAGGTATGCGCTTGGTTGAAAGCCCTGCCAACTTTAAAGACAGCCTGGAAGCGGCGCAACGTGAAGGCCAAGCCAGTTTTGGTGATCCGATTTGCTTAATTGAAAAATACATTGCCAAGCCTCGTCATATAGAAGTGCAAATTTTTGGCGATAATCACGGCAACGTTGTGCATCTGTTTGAACGCGACTGCTCCTTGCAACGACGGCATCAAAAAGTCATTGAAGAAGCACCGGCACCCGATATGCCAGACAGTGTTCGGGATGCGATGGGTAAAGCGGCCGTGGAGGCTGCAAAAGCCATTGCTTACTCCGGTGCCGGTACCGTTGAATTTATCGCCGATGGATCTAGCGGCCTTAAGGAAGACGGCTTTTGGTTTATGGAAATGAATACCCGCTTACAAGTGGAGCATCCGGTATCGGAGGCCATCACAGGTTTAGATTTTGTTGAACTGCAACTACGCGTTGCAGCAGGTGAACCGTTGCCAATTAAACAGAGTGAGCTTGCTATCAATGGCTGGGCAATCGAAGCACGCGTTTACGCTGAAGATGTGGCTAAAGGGTTTCTTCCTGCAACCGGTGTCATTGAATACTTGTCATTTCCAAAAGCGACAGAGTTTGAACACGGCGCACTAAGAGTTGACAGTGGCATTGAACAGGCCGATGAAATTAGTCCGTTTTATGATCCAATGATCGCTAAAGTCATTGTGCATGGACCAAACCGGGCGGTGGCATTAAACCGGTTAACCAGCGCCTTAACGAATACATGCATTGCGGGCTCAGTGACTAATCTGAACTTTTTAACAGCGCTATCTACGCATGCCGGATTTGCAAGCGGCGATGTTGATACGCATTTAATTGCCAGAGACATCGACGAGTTGACTGTCGTGCAAAAGCCAGATGAAACGGCGTTAGCTATCGCCGCAATTTGGTCATTAGGTTTACTGCCAAAACACTCGAAACACGATAAAACCTTATGGCATGATTTCACTGGATGGCGACATTGGTCGGTGAGCTCGCAAAACAGCATCATTGTTTTTAATGATGAAACTATTAACAGGACTGTTTCAGTTTTAAGTGCAAATGTATTTAAAGTTGACGCCGAAGCTGGCAGTACTGAAATAGGTATCGACTTCATCAGCGAGGCTGCGATTAAAGTACGTGTTGAAGGCGCATACAAAACTTTACAGCTGGTTGGAAAAGATCTAACACTGTATTTGTTTGAAAATGACCAAACCTTTACGTTCAGAAAAAAAGATGCCATGGCTGAACAAAACAGTGCTCAGGAGTTGGGAGGTAATCTTATCGCACCCATGCCTGGTAGTGTGATGGAAATATCAGCGGTAGTAGGGCAGTCGGTTAGTGCAGGGGATAAGCTAATGGTGCTTGAGGCTATGAAAATGGAGCATGCGCTGCAAGCACCGCGTGATGGTGTTGTCGCCGAAATATTGTTTAATACCGGCGATCAGGTTATCGATGGAGCGTTGTTATTACGCTTAGAGCCTGTAAACGATTAATTTAAAAGCCAGCTCACCACATAGCTGGCCACATGCCTTAAACAGTAGCGTGCAAACCTTCGAGCTGTAAATCAAAACCATTTTGAATATGATCAACAAACGCTTCAAGCACCGCTGCTTTATCACCACTTTCAATGGCGTCCACTAACGACATATGATCGCCAAGCGAATTCGATAAGTCGACATTTTCAATGGCGGCGAAAAGTTGAAACGCTAACGCTTTGCCCCAAATCATATCGAACATTTCCAAGAGGTAGCGATTGTCGGCAAGCTCTACAAAGCTACGGTGGATATTGCGGTTAGCTTCGAAGTAGGCGCGAGCGCTTGCAATTTTGATGTCTTCTTCTTTTTTAACGATCTTTCTAAGCTTTTTAATGATCTTAGGATCATTGCGTTGTGCAAGAATTCTTGCCGCTTGCCCTTCGATTGCAGCACGTGCTTGATACAGCTCACGCACTTCGTGATCATCCATTTGGTGCAGCCTGAAACCACCTCGGTTTGCTACCACCAATACACCTTCTTGCTCTAAGCGCATTAACGCTTCGCGAACAGGTGTACGGCTGATGTCGAGTTGCGTAGCAATTTTTTCCTGAATAAGACGATCTTCAGGGCCGATTTCTCGGTGTGCAATAGCGTTAACAAGTTGCTCGTATACCTCGTCTGCCAGTCGCCGTTTGTTCGTTTGAATGCTTGTGAATGCCATAATTTACCGGTTCATCGAAAACACACACGAATGCTGTTTTCCAGTGTTTTTTGTATACAGAATTCATTGTACTTTACTGGTTTTTCCGTCATAATGCCATCACAAAGCGTATACTGTATTCAGCATACGAAAAATAAACCGGAGAATCACATGTGTGGAATCGCAGGTCGAATCATTAGTGCGCCCGGAAAAGTAGGGTTAGATCTGGTTCGGTTAATGGAAGCTCAGGAGCATAGAGGCGCCGACAGTACAGGCTTTGCTATCTATACGGTTCCGCGGGAAACCGGCTACGTGTTACGTGGTATGGGTTTCGACAAATCCAAGCAAGACGCCGACCTCGAAGATTTTACGCATACATTACGTGATCACGGCGCAGATTTTTCCAGCGATCCTCACATTATTGCTGACAGCAGTGCGCATTACTGTTTTCGAATGGAAATTACTGAGCCTAACGATATTGCTGCATGGATAAAAGATGCTGACGAGCTCAGTCATCGTATTGAAATTCAGTCGTGTGGCAAGTCACTTGAAATTATTAAAGACACCGGTGGTGCGGTTGAAGTGGCCGACAAACACGGCGTTCGCGACATGATCGGCACCCATGGTTTAGGCCATGCTCGTCTGGCAACGGAGAGCTCGGTTTTACCCAATGCCAGCCACCCATTTTGGGCACGCCCGTTTTCCGATGTAGCCATTGTGCATAACGGGCAAATAACCGATTACTACACGCAGCGTGAAAAACTGCAGCGTCAAGGCTATCGCTTCCTTACAGAGAACGACAGCGAGCTTATTGCAGTTTGGGTATCCGATCAAATTAGGTCGGGCTTATCCATGGAGCAAGCACTTAAAAAATCCATTAAATCTATCGATGGTGTTTTCACTTTTATGATTGCCGGGCCAGAAGGTATTGGATTTGCCAAAGACCGTTTTGCCATGAAGCCGCTCGTGGTTATTAGTGAGGCCGACGGTATGGCATCCGCTACTGAAGAGCAGGCGGTAAGAAGAGTGTATACGTCTGAGTCCGATATCATTAACCATGACGGACCAAGCTTAACCGGTTTATGGTCGATCAGAGATTGGAGCCGCGCTGCATGAAGAATGAAACAGTCATTGAAGTAGGTGACCGACACATTCGTGAGGTTAACGAAGACTTACAAAAAGCATGCTTGGCAGGCTTACCAAGTCGTGTGGTGAACACCTTATCCCGTCATAACCTGGGCATTGGCTTACCGCCCAATGTAACGATGCACTTTGAAGGCAGTGTGGGTTATTACTGTGGCGGGCTGAACACCGGTGCCACTATAACCATTGAACGTAACGCGGGTTGGGCGCTGGGTGAGGGTATGGCTGGCGGGCACATCACGGTGGGTGGTTACGCAGGTATGTCAGCCGGTGCTGCAATGATCGATGGCACCATTCACATTAAAGGCGATACCGGTCCCCGCTGTGGCGTTGCCATGAAAGGTGGCAACATCGTTGTAGAAGGAAAAATTGGTTATCAATCCGGTTTTATGGCTCACGCTGGAAAGATCATTGCGCTAGGCGGCGCAGGTGCTAGTTGTGCCGATGCGCTTTGGGAAGGCGAGGTGTGGGTTGCTGGTGAAATTGAAAGTCTGGGTGTTGATGTAAACGTTGTTGAACCCACGGCGGAAGAAGTTGCCGAAGTTGACCTCATACTCGACCCATTAGGTCTGAAAGACACTTCACGTGAATGGCGCAAACTGGTTTCGGGCCAGCGCCTTTGGTACTTTGAAAGTAGAGACGCAAACGCATGGCTCATGATCTAAACAAACCTTACGAATACCCATTCGAACTGGCCTCTGAAGAAGAAATTAAATTCAGTGAAGGCGCTATAGAAGGCCGGCCTGCAGGCGTTCCGTCATCTTACGATGAAGGTGGGTCCACGCGCTGGACGCCAGATGCGATTGCCGAAGTGCATGCCTTAGCACAGCTGGGTCGTTATCAAGTGCGTGGCTACAACTCGTTTAATAAGCAGCTGCCAACGTTCGATGACTTAACGTTTGTACCAGCCACAATGACACGCTTGCCGTTAGAAGGTTATCGCGAAAGTTGTGACACCACAACGGTGCTTGGCGGTGGCCGTGGTTTGGTTGAGAGGCCACTTGAACTGAAAATTCCGATCTATATTGCGTCGATGTCTTTTGGTGCGTTGTCTGCCAGTGCAAAAGCGTCTATGGGTTACGGTGCATCGAAAGTAGGCACCATGACGTGTACCGGTGAAGGTGGCATGCTTGAAGAAGAACGCGAAGCATCCCAACGTTTGTTGTATCAGATGTCGCCAGCACGTTATGGCGTCGACCTTGACCACCTACGTAGAGCTGATGCATTAGAAATTGTTGTCGGGCAGGGTGCAAAACCCGGTACCGGTGGTTTGTTATTGGGTATGAAAGTTAGCCCGCGTGTTTCAAAAATGCGAACCTTGCCTGAAGGTGTGGATCAACGCTCAACCATAAGGCACCCCGATTTTCTGGGCGCAGATGATTTAGCCGTAAAAATTGAAGAACTGCGTATAGCAACCAACTATCAAGTGCCTATTTTTATAAAAATGGGTGCAACCCGACCACGTTATGATGTAGCCATCGCTGCAAAAGCGGGCGCTGATGTTGTTGTTGTTGATGGTGCAGAAGGTGGCACTGGTGCATCTCCTGAAATGTTGCTTAACCATACCGGCATTCCAACCATGAGTGCTATTCGTGCGGCAAGGGAATCGCTCGACGAATGCGGTATGACAGGTAAGGTGAGCCTTGTTGCTGCCGGTGGTATTCGAACCGGTGTGGATGCTGCCAAATGTCTAGCGTTGGGTGCCGATGCTGTAATGATCGGCAACGGTGCGATGATTGCGTTGGGTTGTAACTCACCTCGGTATGAAGCCGATTACCAGGCGTTGGGTACCTCACCCGGTGCTTGTCATCATTGCCATACCGGTCGTTGTCCAGTGGGTATTGCCACGCAAGACGCTGAACTTGAAAAACGCATGAATCCACATGCAGGTGCCGAACGCGTTGCTCGATACCTCACAGCGATGACGATGGAAATTACAGCTTTAGCAAAAGCCTGTGGTAAGTCGTCGGTGCATAATTTGGAAGTTGAAGATTTGCGCGCACTGTCATTTCAGGCATCGGCTTTTACCGGTGTGAAAATGGCGGGTATCGATCGCGCTTACGAATGGTAGTGTGGGTTCTGGTAACTGGTAACTGGTAACTGTTTGCCAGTGAAGCCGCTTAGCTCATAAAACTGCTTTTAAAGCCATTTACTTAAAGCTTATCGCCCC
>CALDTX010000027.1 GCA_937923565.1 uncultured Granulosicoccaceae bacterium
AATAACGGGTTCATCAGGGTTCGGTACTACCGAGTAAGCCTTACGACCGGAAGAAGGCGCGCTAACCGTAATGTCACTCATATCAGCGTTTAACCACGCAAACCATAAGGTACGAGTGAATTGAGCCTGGCTCTTAGTCGCTGCACGTTGTTGTCGTCCAATATTATCAGCGCAGCCTGGTACGCAATTTCAACGACGGCCAGCTCTTTCAAATGAATAGTTCGCAGACGCCCAATGAGTATGCCAGTTAAGATGGCCAAACTCACGCCGGAAACAAAAGGTAATACGTTTACACCCGTTACAGCCGCCTCGCTCTCTAACGACACCATTCTAACGATGGAAGCCAGAGCACCTATTAACACCGCATAAACAGCTGTGAAAATGAAAACATCCAAAGCCAGCTTATGGTACGCAGATTCGGCTGTACACCTTCGCTGCCAACTCGATTGTATGGTGCTCTCTTCGGCAGCATCACCGATCAAATGACAAACCTCTTCCACTTCGGCAGAACTGGAACGAACCTCTGCGACACCCAGTAAACCCTCTCTACGGCTGACATCGCAAATTTTTAGCATTGCGCGAATCATGTGATCCGGAGAGGTGCCACCACGAATACCGCGAGCCAACGCCACCTGCAGGGCATGCACGAGCTGCGGTAACGGGAATGTAATTAGCAACGTTACCAACGTACCGCCAAAAACCACAATGATAGGCTGCACGACATCGACAACATGTTGCGTGCCGCTCATGAACATCGACAGCCCGACAGTGAGTAATAACGCTGCCAATAACAGCGGTATAACCTGCCAGACTTCGATGTGATCGTGTTTCTGCACTACCAATTCGTCAGTGTTGTGTAAAGCCACGTTTGTAATTCAGTTAGGGCGTAAAAAATACTTGTCAGCAAACCAATTTTATGGTGACCATTCCAAGCGGTCCAATGAGAATAGCAGAACTATTGCAGATGAAAATGCCGATTTGCCGTACTTTTTAGCCCTAGTTCAGCAACTTTTTTTTGCAAGCACAATTCTTATATTTTCACGCACTTAGGGGCTCCTGGATGGCAAACGATCCACAGGGCCTGTATTTCCTAGCCTTTAGCCAGTTCTAACCAGGGTGGAACCATGGGTCCGGCGGTATTTAATTGCTGATCGAGCGTCATGGCACCGTCTTTTAGTGTTCGTAATAACGACCAAAATGCCTCAGAATGATCGAGGTGACGCGTATGTGCAAGTTCGTGCAGCATCACATAATCCACCAAGTCGCTGCTTAAAAACAACAGCTTATAATTCAAACTAAGCGTGCCGCTGGAGGAGTAGCTTCCCCATAACGAACGTTGACCTCTGATTGAAAGCCGCTTGTAACACAAACCGGTTTGTCTGGAAAACTGTTGCAATTGAGGCTCCAGCAACTCACGCGCTGTCTTTTTTAATACAGCGGCAAGGCAGGTTGCCACCTGCACTTTATCGTTAGAATCCACACACAACAGCAGCTCATTTGGCGCTACCCACCGGGCAGTAGTAGCCGTCGATGCCTTGTCAGGCGATTCATAGCGCACAGCTATTTCTTTGCCTACCGCGTGCAAAGAAAGCAAGCGCGGCGGCCAAACCCGATATTGTTCAGGTGTTTTTTGCGCAATATCAGACAACGCTTTTTCTATCCAGGCCCGTTGACTCTCTACCAGTTCTGGTATGGATCGCTTCGGATAACGGCGAGGTATGGTGACTAACAAGCCTCTTCCCTGCTCCACGCGCATAATCACTTGCCGAGCTCGGGCAGACACTTTTAGGGTATATTCCAGTGGCGCTGCCGGCGATACAGGTACTACTGGCAGGGTAACAATCGGCTCTGCCGACTCAACAGTTGTCGAATCTGTTTGCAGAAAATCTAAGGTCAGTTGTTCGCTAAGACTCATCAGATGTAAAAATACTGGGACCTGCGCTATTCTACGCTAAGCTATTAGCAAGACTTTGGTAAATTTCTAAACATGTCGCTACTCTCAATAACCAGCATCCTGATTACTGTGTCCGCGCTATTTGCGTACATCAATTATCGTACACTGAAACTGCCGACCACCATCGGCATTATGGTTATCTCTTTATTATTCTCGGTTTTTCTGGTTTTGCTCGGACGATTTGGCTACGCAGAAGGCGTAACCATGGCGCAAGACCTCGTGTCCCAAATCGATTTCAATAAAGCACTGCTCAATGGCATGCTCGGCTTCTTGCTGTTCGCCGGCGCGATGCACGTCAACTTAAACGATCTACTCGCCAAAAAATGGGTTATCGGATCTCTGGCCTCGGTTGGGCTTTTCATCAGTACGGCACTGGTGGGTATTGGCACCTTCGTTATACTGCAATTGCTCGGCATCGAGCTCTCCTTTGCCTATTGCTTGCTGTTCGGTGCGCTTATCTCTCCGACCGATCCAGTTGCTGTTATGGGTATTTTAAAAACAGCCGGTGTATCACCCAGTCTTGAAACCAAAATTACCGGCGAATCCTTATTTAATGATGGTGTCGCGATCGTTGTGTTTCTTGCACTTTTTGGCATTGCCGTTAACGGCGACCCATTCCATCTACCAACGGTAGGTATGTTGTTTGTGCAAGAAGCTCTTGGTGGCGCGCTGTTCGGGTTTGTGTGTGGTTGGGTCGTCTTGCAAATGCTTAAACGCGTAGACAACTACCAAGTGGAGGTTTTGCTCACCTTGGCCTTGGTCGCTGGCGGGTCCACCGCAGCAACTGCACTGCATTTGTCGGCACCTATCGCCATCGTGGTGGCTGGCCTGATGATTGGCAACCACGGAAGACGCGATGCGATGAGCGATAGAACTGTTCAGCATCTGGATACTTTTTGGGAATTAATTGACGAAATACTCAATGCCGTTCTGTTTTTGATTATTGGTCTCGAGGTGCTGGCAATGTCCAGTGATTTATCGATCTGGTTCGCCGGTGTGATCCTGGCAGTACTGGTTTTGCTAGCAAGGCTAACAGCTGTGAGCATACCCGTCTCTTTGCTAAGGCTCAAAAAAGACTTCCACCCACACGTTATTAAAATATTAACGTGGGGCGGATTACGCGGCGGCATTTCGGTGGCGTTGGCATTGTCTATTCCGGCCGGTCAGGAACGCGACATTGTCGTTACCATTACCTATGTGATTGTGGTGTTGTCGATCATCACACAAGGCTTAACAATCAATAAACTGGTCAACGCTACCAAACAGGTACCTGAACCAACAGCGAACGACAACGCACACTAAAAGCTTGCAATACACTTAAACCATTACGCAATTGCTGCTTTTAAGTAATTGATGATATCGCTTCCAACAATTGCTGCTCGCTAACGGGCTTATGCAAAACGTGTAGCTTGTTAGTGAGTACTTTCGTTTGAATTTCCAAAGACGTATCACCGGTGACTATGATTGCCGGTAGCTGCGTAGCCAGAAACTCATTAACGACTGCAACAGCATCCAAACCAGTTTTGTTATCTCGAAGTCTGTAATCGCAAATTAGCAGATCGGGCAATCCCGGACTCATCGATAACTGCTTAATGGCGTCCCGAGCAGAATCTGCCCGGGTAACTCTGCAGCCCCACGACTCCAGCATGCATTGCATGCCATCCAGAACCTGAAGTTCATCATCAACGATCAACATATGCATTCCTTCCGGTGTCGAGTGGCTGATACTGGAACCGTAGTGAGAGCGACGATTGATCACTTTTCCACGAGGCACAATGATTTCAAATTTAGTGCCTGAATTAATATCGCTGCTTACTGAGATTCTGAGCCCTGTCAGCTTGCAAAGCCTTTTTACAATAGCCAACCCTAAACCCAACCCTTTGCTGCGATCACGTTCTGGGTTATTCAGCTGATAGTATTCGTTAAAAATAGAATCAATTTCACTATTGGGTATACCAATGCCGGTATCACTGACTTCCACCAATACGTATTTTTCATCGATGGCAGAACAACGAACAGTAATCAGCCCTTTCTCCGTGTATTGCACAGCGTTACTTATAAGGTTTCTAAGCACTCGTTCGAAAAGTACTTTGTCGGTATAAAGCACTTGACCACCGCTATCAAAGTCGAGCTTGAGGCCCTTTGCGTGAACCTGAAACTGAAATTGCGCATGTAAGTCCTCCAACAAAGCATCGCAAGACAAATTACCAGGTTCGAAACTAACCATCCCAGCATCGAGCCGTGACACATCAAGCAAACTATTAAATAAGCTGTTCAAAGCATCGGTTGAGCGCGTCATATTTCCGATAATTTGCAGTTGTGCATCTGAGTCGGAACGTTGTCTGAGTGCGGCAAGAAACAATCCCATCGCATGCAATGGTTGGCGTAGATCGTGACTCGCCGCAGCTAAAAATCGACTCTTCTCGACCACCGCGTTCTCTGCAATTTGTTTTTCAGCTTCCAGACTTTTCATTAAGTCACTATTTTGGAATCTGGCGCTGATTAACTCTCGATAGCTTTCGCTACTACGCAACGTCAAGACACTACAAACAAAGGTATACAACAACATCAACACACCGGTAATTTGCAGCGTGCCGTTATCATCAAGCATATGCATTATCGAAAACGGCAACATTAACGGCAGTGTGAAAGAAAAAAATGTAGGAGGATACGTACCTCCCGATATAGCGCTAACCGCACACATGCCGGCAAATACTGTCGTAAGCAACAACAACGTCTCTGTATTGTAAGCGTCGTAAAAAAGCGGCCACCACACTCCCCAAACAAAACCAGAGAAGAATGTACCCACCCAGAAAAGCGTACCCCACCGACGCCAGTTTTTTTTATGATCTGGACACTTACGGTATCGGTAGATACACCAAATTCGAATAAGGGCGATAAGCCAGACAGCAATTAGCCAATAAAAGGAATGTTTCTGTTCGCCCACAAGCCACAAATAAAGGGTGACAGCTACTGCAACGATGGCAGCCCCAAGTACCAGAGTGATGCCCTGTTGATAACTTAAACGTATCTGTTCAATGTAAATTCTTTCTTCCTGGGCGGTCAAAGCATTCTCCTGCTCTCTGAAGGCGATAGAATTCCCAAATAACGTAAAACAGCATATTAATCTGTGATTACAACCCGTTTTGCTGCTTTACTGATAACATTTGAACTTCTAGAAATTTACGGATCACGGTGATTCAAGATTATGAGCCAAGAAATTGTACTGCACTTTAAAACTAGTGAAGACGAAATCATCACAGTTGACGCCTCAGTTGGCGATAGCATTATGGAAACTGCCATAAAAAGTGACGTAGACGAAGTTATTGCAGAGTGCGGAGGCTCTCTAATATGCTCAACTTGTCACGTCTATCTCGATGACGAAACTGTGGCGATCGTCCCAGAAGCCGACGATGCTGAACTGGATATGCTTGAAGGTGTTTCTGCAGAGCGAAAGCCAAATTCGCGTCTAAGCTGCCAGCTTATCGTTTCAGCCGAAATGGATGGCCACACCATTCACACACCTGACAGCCAATGAACATAGCCTTTCGCTAAACGAGTTCGTTTTATGAAGTCACTGGATTTTGTTCAGGGTTTCAACAGAATTGGTGAAGAAAATGCCTTCGCTGTGCTGGCTCGCGCAAACGCCATTAGTGCAGAAGGCCACGACGTCATTAACCTTGGCATCGGACAACCCGACTTCAACACGCCCGAGCACATCGTTGAAGCCGCCGTAAAGGCGCTTCGCGATGGGCACCACGGGTACACGCCAGCAACCGGCATCGAACCATTAAGAGAGGCGGTTGCTGGCGATCTGTCAGCTCGGTACAACACCTCGGTAAGCGCCAATAACGTCATCATTGTGCCCGGTGGCAAAGTCACCATGTTCGCCGCCATTTTGATGTTTGGCAAACCGGGTGTCGATATTCTTTATCCCGATCCGGGTTTTCCCATTTATCGGTCCATGATCGAATTTACGGGCGCTAACCCGGTTCCTATTCCTATTCGCGAAGAAAACAATTTTGCATTTTCGGCCGATGAAACCTTATCGCTGCTTAGCGACAAAACACGACTCATCATACTCAACTCACCGGCGAACCCGTGTGGCGGCGTAACACCAAAGACAGAAATTGATGCTTTGGTCAACGGTTTGGACAATTTTCCCAACTGCGCCATTATGTCGGATGAAATTTACGATCAAATGACATACGACAACATGCCGCATGTCAGC